>MWBQ01000023.1 GCA_002069605.1 Candidatus Atribacteria bacterium ADurb.Bin276 | reverse complement strand
CCGATCGAGATATTGAAGAGATAGGTGAAGCCCGCCTCATGGTTGAAAGTTACTGCTTAAGCAATTATTTTGACTTGATTGATCGAAAAACCCTCAAGGACATCTATGATTTTATGGAAAATTTTCCCGGAACTGCGCTTGATGAATACATTGGAAAAGATTTTAATTTCCACAATCTTATTGTAGAAAGCTCTAAAAACGATTTTATTATCAATTTTTATCGTTCCCTTCAGGAAAAAATTCATTTTTTCATGAGTATTCAAGAAGACTTAGATACTTTCCGAGCTCAACATTTGCAAATTATGCAATATATCTTTTCCGGTGATAAAAATAAAGCAACCAAAATCTTAAGAGAGCATATACTTTATTCGACTCAGGTTATTAAAACCAAGCTTTTTCATTTAAAAAGCGACAAAAAAAAGAACAACGATTATAATGGAAAAAAATGAGGATGAGAGGGAAATAAATACTAGTTAATTGTCGCTTAAGCTTATTTCGGTGTTTTCCGGAGGAAATAAAGGTACTTATTGATTCATACAGCTTATAAAACCCATAAAATACACGGAGGATGAATAAAATGGAATCAATGGTTGAAAAAATGTTTTCGGTAAAAGATAAAGTCTTTTTTTTCACAGGAGGAGCTGGAATTTTGGCTTCAACATTATCCTATGAATTAGGCAAGCTAGGCGCCAGGATAATACTTACCGATATTGCCCCTCTTGATGATGTTCTTGATAAATTCCGAAAGGAAAACCTCCAAGTTACCGGTTATCCAATGGACGCTTTGAATAAACAGCAGATTCAAGAAGTATCCCAAAAAGTGATTCAAGAATTTGGTAAAATCGATGCTCTTTTCAATGCTGCTGGTGGTAATAGGAAAGATGCCACGGTTTCTCCAGACTGTTCCTTTTTTGATCTTCCCCTGGAAGCCCTCCAAAAAGTAGTCAATCTGAACCTCTTCGGGGGATCTATTATCCCGTCCCAAGTTTTCGCCCAATTGATGATTGAAAATCCCCATGGTGGAAATATTATCAATTTCTCTTCTATGACTTCTTTTCGACCTTTAACTCGCACTATTGGCTATTCGGCAGCGAAAGCAGCAGTGAGCAACTTTACCCAATGGCTGGCGGTACATATCGCTCAAAACTATACACCGAAAGTAAGGGTAAATGCCTTGGCACCTGGCTTTTTTGTTACCAATCAAAATTACTACCTTTTATATAAAGAAGACGGTACTCTGGCTCCTCGAGGAGAAGCTATCCTTTCCCATACACCCTGCGGACGGTTTGGTATTCCAGAAGATCTCTTAAGCACTGTTTTATGGCTTTTATCGCCCGCTTCCAGCTTTGTTACCGGTATTGTCGTTCCAGTTGATGGAGGATTCAGTGCCTTTTCTGGAGTATAAAGTCACTTTGAAAACTCTAAAAAAACTATAGCCAACTCAACCTTGAATAACGATTTCACCAGATGCTGGTCGGTACCTTTTTAAAACTACTTAATTTTCAACGGGACATCCTTGGCTTAGCTTCTTTTCAAAACGCCAAGGTCGTGGAAATAATAACGATTATTTCGGTTATTTTATGCACATCGATAATAAGATGTTTGATAATGGCATTCTATTCACTTCTCTACTCCAAATTATCGACCGAAATACTACTTAAATCTGCCTAATAGATGAGAATAATAATAAATTAAGAGATACAGAAGGATTTTTATATCATTTATATAACCAGATATATTTGAGATAAACTATTAATTTTTACTCTATGATTATATAATATAATCAAATAAAAATTTTATTAACTTAAAAATAACTTTATTTTTTTAGAAAAGGTGAGATCATACTTTTCCTAAAAAACTGATTTTTTTGTAGGAGGTGACATCAAAAATAAAAAAAGGATTTTCTTATAAATAAAAAAGGAGGGAAAAAATGAAACGTTTATTTATTATTACGGTAATATCGTTTGTCCTGGTTCTGGGGATCCAGATGGCAGCGCTAGGTGAAAGTCCTTATGAGGGAACAACATTACGACTTCTCTTCAATCGGCATGTATGGCAGGAATTCATCGAAAAGAAAATACCGGAATTCGAAAAAGCGACTGGAATAAAGTTAGTAGTTGAGGTTTTTCCGGAAGACCAATTTCGAGCCAAACGACTGATCGAGGTAACTTCTGGAATCGCTGATCTCGATGTGTTTATGATCATGCCTGGACAAGCAGGCCTTCATTACGCAACAGAGGGGTGGACCTACCCATTGGATGATTTTATTAATAATCCCGAAATGACACCCCCTGAATGGGATTTTAATGACTTTTTTGGAGGTCTGAAACAAGGAGGCAATTTTTCCGGAAAACAGCACAGTATCTCCATTCAAAGTGAAACATCTCTTCTCGCCTATCGAAAAGATTTATTGAGTGAAAATGGAATTGATGTTCCGCAAACCATGAAAGAGCTGGAGGCTGCTGCTCAGAAACTGAACCTTGACTATGATGGAGATGGAAAAATCGATCTGCACGGAATTACCTTGCGAGGAAGACGTGCCGCTGCAACATCTCAGTTTGTTGACTTCCTTTACACCTTCGGAGGAGCTTGGAAAGATGCTGAAGGAAACTGGGCATTAGGAAAACCTGAAGCCATTCAGGCTTTCAATTTTTATGGAAAACTTTTACGCGAATATGGTCCTCCAGGAGCAACCGACATTCATTGGTATGAAAGTACTTCCTATTTCATGACTGGAAAAGCGGCAATGATTTATGATGCCAACAATTTTAATATTCTTTATGAAGATCCTGAAAAATCTGAAATCGTCGGGAAAGTCGGTTATTCGGTAATTCCTGCTGGGCCAACCAATCTTCGTTTACCACACGTTTCTCACTGGGATCTTGCTATCCATTCCAACTCGAAAAAGAAAGAGGCAGCTTGGCAATTTATTCTCTGGGCAACCAATAAGGAAAACATTCTTGAAGCCCACTTAGCCGGGATACCTTCCCCACGGAATAGTTCTTGGGAAAGCGAAGCTTTTCTTGCCGAAAACGCTTATCCAGACTGGACAGAAGCTACCACCATCAGCTATGAAATTGGTAACCCCGTATGGAATCCACCGGTCGTGAATGTTCCTGAAGCTCGGGATGTCGTTGGAGATATTATCGTATCAGCCATAGCTGGTGAAGACATCGAACCTCTTATTCCAAGTGCTATCCAAAGATTACTCTCTATAGAAGCACGTGATTAAAAGTTCCAATTATTTATTCGTTAAAAGTGGATGGGAAATCCCATCCACTTTTATTGGCGTTTCAATAGGGAGGTCTTTGTATTCGTGTTAAAAAGAAATACAACCTTAAAATGGATACTTTTATCCCCGGCTTTTGCTTTAACAGGAATACTTATTGCTTACCCCTTAGCTTATAACTTTTATTTAAGTTTTCATTCCTGGTACGGAAGCGCTACCCGATTACCACGTTTTGAAGGATTCAGCAATTATATTGCCACTCTTAGCGATCCTCGTTTTTGGAATTCAATTCGTGTAACAATCGTTTTTACTATTTTAGCTTTAGGTATTGAAATTGTTGCTGGCTTTTTCATTGCTTTGTATATTAACCGAGAATTTCGGGGAAAGAATTTTATTAAAGCTCTGTTGGTATTTCCTTTTGCTGCTACGCCGGTAGCTATTGCTCTGGTGTGGCGGAATATGTATGATCCCACCTTGGGTGTCATCAATTATTTTGTTTCCCTGATAGGTCGAGTCCAACCAGTTGAATGGCTGACAAAACCTCATTTGGTCATTCCTTCATTAGCTTTCGTTGACATATGGCAATGGACACCACTGGTCGTTTTGATCTGTATGGCTGGTTTGGAGGGATTACCAAGAGAACCAATTGAATCTGCTCAAATTGATGGTGCTTCAAAGTGGCAAATATTTCGTCGAATTATATTTCCTTTGATGGGTCCAACCCTTATAGCCGCAACCATGATTCGTTCCTGGGATGTCATCAAAGTTTTTGACATTATCTACGTAATGACCGCAGGAGGACCAGGATTTGCCTCGGAAAATCTGAATATTTACATCTATAATACTGCTTTTTTCTATTTTAATATGGGTTATGCCAGTTCAATGATGGTCATCCTCTTTGCCATAGTAGTTGGTTTTAATATTATTCTCTATCAACTCACCAAACGAGGGAATGAATAATCATGAAGTTTTTAAAGTCTCTATTGTTCTATCTTGGCTTATTTATAATAATTATTCCAACTGTATTTGTATTTTACTGGATGATTTCAGGTGGATTTAAAACTCAACTTCAGATTATCTCTTCTCCGCCAGTTTTTTTCTATGAACCCAATATAAAAAATTATATAGAAGTCATAACTCAACATAATTTTGGGCTCTATATGTGGAACAGTTTTGTGGTTGCAGCTCTATCAACCTTGGTCGCTCTCTTAGTTGGAATCCCGGCTGGATATTCAATTTCCCGATTTAGAATGCGAACCAGTGTTTTTTTACTCACTGTTTCAAGAATGGTTCCTTTTGTCAGCTATTTGATGCCCTGGTTTATTACTTTTCGGCGATGGGGACTGATAGATTCATATACCGGTCTTACCTTAGCCCACTTGATTGTGAATATGCCAATTGTAGTTTTACTGATGTCCACTTTTTTTGAAGAAGTTCCCTATGAACTGGAGGAGGCTGCTGAGATAGACGGAGCTTCTAAGGTCAACGTCTTTAAATATGTCTCTTTGCCTCTGGCTCGAAATGGAGTCATTACCTCGGCTATTCTTTCTTTTGTGTTTTCCTGGAACCAATTCCTTTTTTCCTTAATCCTTTCTGGCCCTCGAACCCAAACGGTACCAATTGCCGTTTTTAACTTTATGACCTATGAAGAAATTGCCTGGGGAGGACTTCTGGCTGCTGCAACAATGATTACTTTACCGGTCCTCATTCTCACAATTTTTATTCATAAATATATTGTTAGAGGATTAACTCTTGGGGCCTTGAAAGGTTAGGCTAATTTTTCTTTAAGTAAAATCTTTTATCCCTTAAAAAATTATCAACACCTAACAAATAAAGGAGGATTATAATGAATATCCCTAAAACCATGAAAGCCGGTGTGCTCTATGGTTATAAAAATTTAACTCTTCAAGAAATTCCGGTTCCCGAACCCAAAGAGAACGAAATCTTGTTGAAAGTGGGAGCCTGCGGGATTTGTGGAAGTGATATCCGTTATTATTACGGAGAAAATGCCTGGGCTTTGCATACCTTGGGGTTTAACGAACCAACCCCGGGGGCAGCGATTCTCGGCCATGAAGTTGCCGGAACCATCACTCAGCTTGGTACCCATTCATCCGAATGGCAAGAAGGAGACCGGGTGGGTGCCCTCGCTTTTAAATCTTGTGGTGTGTGCGAGTTTTGTTTACGGAATCTCCCAAATTTGTGCGCTTTTCAACACCATATCGGCCATGATGGTCGCTGGAAAGAGGTGGATTATGCACCTGGAGGGTACAGTGAATATATGCCGATTTGGAAGGATAAAATTTTCTCTTTGCCAGAACATGTTTCATTTATTGAAGCTACCCAGCTCGATGGTTTGGCGGTTGCGATTCATGCAATAAATAGATCCCGATTGACCATAGGAGAGTCTTTGGTTGTTGTTGGTTCCGGTGCCATAGGTCTCTTGGTTGCTCAGGTGGGAATCACTTTGGGAGCTGGCAAGGTAATGGTTCTTGACACTCGAGAAAAACCACTCAACATTGCCAATCAGTTGGGTATTAGAGAGGCCAGAAAAATTAATCAAGATAATTTAAAAAAAGAAATACAGGATTTCACCAACCAAAAAGGCGCTGATGTTATTATCGATACAGTTGGAACAGGTAAAACAATTACTAAATCCCTCCGCTCGCTAAATCGTTTTGGTCGCTTGGTTCTCGTAGCCACAACTGAAGATGAAATAACGATAAAACCCACCGATTTAGCTGGAGAAAGAATAATTACCACTTCGGCCAACAATCTCTACCGGAATTATCCACAAGCCATTTCCCTCTTGGCATCCGGAAAGGTTCAAACCAAGCCTTTTATTACCCATGTATTTCCACTTGAAAGCCTTGGAGAAGCTTTTCAATTAGCTTTGGATAAAGAGAACAATGATGTCATTAAAATTGTCCTTGTTCCATAAAGATCTTATTAGTATATAAAGAACTGGCCATTCGGTTTATTAATTGCATGAGTTCGCTTTAAGCCATCAAGGTATTTTGTCGATAATACTCCAAAACCTTCATGGCAAATCGGGCAGAAACTGTTGCTGGTCCTCCACCCATCTCGATTCCCACTTCAATGGCTTCAATGATCTGTTTTTCCGATGCTCCAGACCGCAAAGCTTCTTTGATATGCCACTCCAGGCACGATTCGCAGTTGATGATGATCGAAATCCCAATAGCGATCATCTCTTTGTACCTTTTTTCCAGTTCTCCATTAGAATAGGTTTTTCTTTCCATGCTCACAAATGACCGATACACTTCTGAATTTTGTGAATAAAATTCATTGGCTGCTTTTCGATCGCTTTGAATCTTTTCAATTTTTTCAATATCTCGGCTACTCACGATATACCACCCTCCAATAATTTCATCATTGCCTCATTGCATAAAAGTATACTAAAAACCATAAGTCATTAAATTCTAAAAAATTTGAGTAAAAAAATTTAAACATCACCTCCCAAGAACAAATATCTATATTTCCTTGCTTTTTTTCTGTCAATCCTGAAAATACCGAAATGAGTAAATAATGATAAAAACAAATTGAGAAAGGCACACCCCCCCTAGCCCCCCTCAATGGGGGAATGAATACAACAATTCCCCTCCTTGGAGGGGTGCCGTTTTACGGCGGGGAGGGTGCCTTTAATTCGTCATCCTGAGCCCTTTTCCCTTCTCCTTTTTCTCTCCCTCGCCCCCTCTTGCTCTCTCCCTCTCAGTATCTAAGGCCGTGAGGATACTCATCTGACACTACCGACGTCATCCTGAGCCCTCGCTTTTCGAGGGTGTGAGGATCTCATCAACCCAATCCGTCATTGCGAGACCTGGTTTTTTGAGGTCGTGGCAATCTCATGAGTTATCTATTATTATTTGTAGGATTGAGAAATTGTTGGATTGTGGAATTGGAACGAATGAGATTCTTATAATGTCCGATAAAAAACACCGGACTCCTCAAAATAACAGAGCGTGTGGATGAGATTGCCATGTCGTATAGGAGTTCATCGCAATGACTGAACATTAAAAATTCAAATCCCCCTATTTATTTCCTTTCGTTAAAGTCGGATATTGATTCTAGAATAAGTATTCTTTTTGTCATCTGATACCACCACATGGCATGGATCGCTATCAGTATAAAATCATTTTTTATATCTTCTACTTCATTAATATACTAATAAATAACTCATCTTTTAGGAATAATTCGGATCTCAAAACCATTCTATTTTCATAATTATGAGTACGATTAAATAGCTCATAATACTCAATTTTTATCAGAATGAAGAATTTCTAAAATAAAAATGAGTGTTTAGATCTCTAATTTTAAAATTGAGAGGATGATAATCAATGAAACATTTAATTTATATAATAGTAGTTTTAGGGTTGTTACTTGGAGGATTGAACTTTTCAATATTAGCTCAAGAAAAACAAATATTAGCCCCTGATACACCTGACGAAGAAATTATGCACATGAACCCTCAAATGGTCGATCCATCTCAGCTCCCGCTGGATTCGATTGAAGACCTCAATGTTACTGGAACAGTTCAAACCATTGATTTAGTTACTTGGCGATTACATATTAACGGTAAAGCGGTGACCAAGGAATTATCTCTAACCTATGATGACCTATTACAGATGGAAATGATTACAAAAAAATCAATTTTAATTTGTCCGGGGTTCTTTGTTGATTACGCCGAATGGACTGGTATTCCCCTTCAAACTTTCCTTAAACAAGCCGGAGTTGAAATTTATGAAAGAATTAGAGTTGCCTCTGGGGATGGATATTCAACCTCCTTTACTCGAGAGGAAATTGAAAAAAATACCATATTTTTGGCCTTAAAGGTGAATGGAGTAACTCTACCTCCAGAACACGGTTTTCCGGTTAGGATTGTGGCGGATGGTATTTATGGAGGACAATGGGTCAAGTGGGTTGATACCATTGAGATTCAATAACTCCTATTGGTGGCAAACCGAGCAGTAAATTTAAATTCCAATTCTATGCTTAATAAAACCCTGGTAAAAAACCATCAGGGTTTTATTCTACTCCTTTAATGCACCAAATGTTAAACCACGAAAAAGATATTTCTGAACAAAATCCTAACGATAATATGTAGTTAGAATTTAATAATTTTAAATGGAATTTTAAAAATTGTTCTCATTTCTTTGTATTTTCCAATATAACTAAAAAGAAAAATAACTTCTCACACTTCTCCAATAATTATTTCATTTTTTCTCTTTTTTTGAAAGAACCTCTATGTTTCAAGAAAAAATTCACCTATGATATTTTAAAATCTCTCTACCACTACCTCTTCGCTCCCCTTCCGAAATTTGACAAAAGAGAATGTATCATTTAATGTAATAACTACCACGGATTCTGAGGAACTCTAAGACCGGAGGGTTAGAAAAAAGAACTTTTAACCGCAAGGAAGAAGGTTCGAAGTTTTTCCGAGAGGAAAAATGGAAGTCTGATCCTGAAACACTGAAGAAGTTTATGAATAATAACCTTCCCAGTGAGATGAAGGCAAAAAGGTTCGTTAGAGTCCGTGGTTTTTTTGTTCTCTTTTACCTCACTTCTGATATAACAAGAACAAGCACACTTTAAAGATATTCACCCCAATAATTAAAGAAAGTAAACCCACTTCATGGTTGTTCGATATTTAGACTTTAATTCTCTCCAGCTTCGATCTTTAAATTTTCGCTCAAAAATATTGTTGAAAAAAGAGAAAATCCCATTATTAGCTAATTAAAAAAACATCCTAAGCATTGAATAGCTTTTGAAATTTAGATTACTTGAAAATCTTCCTTTTTGGCCAATCAAAGACCAAACAATAATTTATACAATTTTGTCCTGTCATAATTTTTTTTATTAGAAAGAGATTGCAGGAGATCAGCATATGAATAATGTATCAAAATTAAAAAGTTATAATTAACATTATTCTCTAATATATTGATAATTCAGAATTAATACTTAATTTTTATTTACACACAGAATATATAATGGTAATATGCTCCTAATACCGAATTAATTTGAATTAAGGAAGAAAAATGTATTATGGCAATAACTCTCGATCATATTGATAAAGCAATCTTAAGAGAATTGCAGGAAGACGCTTCCATATCAAACCTCAATTTATCAAAAAAAATTGGGCTTTCGCCATCAGCATGTTTGGCAAGAAAAAAGAACTTACTCGAAACCGGTGTTATAAAAAAATTTGCCACTATAGTTGATGAGAAAAAATTAGGTATGGAAGTCCTTGCTTTTGTTTTTATCAATTTATCACCTCTTAACAGAAAAACCATACATACCTTTTTAGAAGATGTTCATAAATACCCACAGATTCAAGAATGTTATACCCTTACCGGAAGTCATGATTATTTACTTAAAATTGTGGCAAAGGATATGATAAGTTATAGGAATTTTATCATCGATTCATTAATGCAGAATGCTTCAATCAGTTTTGTTGAAACAAGTATGGTTATAGGGGTCGATAAAAGGACTGTTTATGTACCTATTCATGAGGACGATGAAATAAACCAAAAAAAGATTTGAATAGGAAAAATTTATAGGAGACTCGAATTAGATATGAAAACCATAAACCCAGAACATATAAAAGTTATTCTGGACATAATAAATCAAAGCCCTTACTTAAAACTCCTATCAGTAAAAGTATATGAATTACAATCAGGCTATTGTAAGGCTGAAGTTGATCTGGGGAAAAGGCACCTCAATTCTTTTGGAGGAGCACATGGTGGAGTATATGCTTCCTTGATAGACACTGCTACATTCTGGGCGGTTTATTGTGACTTAAGGGAAAATTTGGGTTTGACTACCATCGACCTGAAGGTAGATAATTTAGCCACGGTTAAAGAAGGAAAGTTAGTTGTGGAAGGGAAGCAGATCAAGGTCGGGCGTAGCATCTGTTTGTCTGAAGCGACAGTTAAGGATATCCACGGCAAACTTCTGGCATATGGTACATCCAAGCAACTGATACTCGAGGGAATTCAATCATTTAGCCAAGCTGCAAGCGTTATGGGATATCAATCATTACCTCCTAAATTTCTAAGCTGATTTTTTTCCCAACTTTATTGTTTTCTATCATTTAAATACCGGAAACAGTGAAAAGTGATCAAACAAAAATGAGAAATGCACACCCCCCCTTAGTCACCCCTTCAATGGGGGAATGAATTCAACAATTCCCCTCCTTGGAGGGGAATTTCTCATCGTCATTCTGAGGAGCGTCTTATGCGACGTGAGAATCTCTCACTATCAATCTTTATCTTTTTATTTTAAAAACATTTTTCTAAATGAGATTTCCACGTCGTCTAATAAAAGTTACTAAACACTTTAAAATAACGGATTGGGTTACAGATAATCATAAATTCTTAATAAATTCAATAGCCTGCTCTAATTCCACATCTTCGCCTTGAGCTATGCGTAAGGCATTCTCCAGAGTCATCGGGATGCGAACCGAAGGAACAACTCCACCAATTCCATCACGGCTGTCTATCTGCACTAGCCGGTTTTTATCGAGAGATTGTCCATAAGGCCAACGAATTTCAATTCCTCCGGGCATTTGTGCCCCACTCCCCACCAAACCAAACGATCCATTGGTTCCGTAAAAGCCCAGTGCCTCACCATTGGGTAAATTCTTAATTCCCATCGCCAAGCCTTCCCCTGAGCTGATACATTTTGAATTAATAATTGCCACTATGGGACCACCGAAGAAGGGTTCGTCTGGTTCGATGTATAAACCCGGATCAGCAGGATTAACTTCTCGTGTTTCATCAGGACGTATTTCCCAGGAGCCGGAAAGAACATTGTAGCAACTTTGGTATTCATAAAAGGTTTTTTCGGTATAAAATGAAGCTAACATATCCGCTACCATCGAATCTAAACCACCTACATTATTACGGATATCGATTATTAAACCTTTAACCTTCTTTTGATTAAATTCCTCAATAGCTACTTTAAATAAGCCCAATGTTGAAACAATTTCACCTGAATCCGTTAAATCAGCATCGAGCAAACCCCAGATCTTTAAGTAGCCAATATTTCCATCCAGTATTTTCTTCTCAACCATCGATTCTGGTGGATTCTGGGGATTCTCTACCCCTAAGATCAATTCTCTTAATCCATCGGAAACCATCGTTGCAGGATAGGTCTTTTTTAAAGATTCACCATGATCATCATAAGCAACCAGTGTTGCCTTGATTATTTTTTCATCATTCAAATTTTTGAACGAAAGAGATAGTTTGGTACCAATTGGGGCCCGGGTGAGATATCTCACCCTTTGGTTCATACTATCCTCGTCGGTAGCCGAGTTGTTGTAAAAAATGGTTGACACTTCATTCAAAACTGCTTGAACCGGACAACCATTCCATTCTACCAATTCTGCTCCTGTCCTCATCCTTTGAGTATAAGCCTCACTGCTTTCATCAATCCAAATAACCACTATCTTTCCATCGGTTAATTTCACAATCGAAAATCCGAAACCACCTCCAATATAATGGTTATCAATTTCCGATAAAGAATTCATATGAACATGCCCATCAGGGATAGAATGGACATATTCTCTTAAGGTGAGGTAATAAGCTGTGAAATCATTCGATTCCTGGGATTGGTTCATTCGGGGTTTGAATTGGTTATAAAGAGCTGGCCAATCAATCTTCTTCCAGTCCGTAAACCCATATTCACGAGAAAACTTAGCCTGGAGTTTATCAAATGCTTCGCTCCAAATCAGACTACTAAAATCTTCTGACTCCGGTGCCTGAAAGTTATCCTGCTGTTCATCTGCCAGTAAGTTGACTGTTAATAAATACAGCGTACAAATAACAATCATTACCACCATAAATCTCTTCAACTTGGGATCCTCCTGTTTGCATCTCGTTATTTCATAATATATCGGTCTTTCTTGATTAAAAATTAATATAGAAAAGCTGATTTTTCTTTATCAAACTTATAAATGATTTAATTTAAGAACATTAATGAAATTTCGTTGATTCTGGATAGATCCTCATACCATGTTGTGGCGCCAGATGATGATTAAAAATACTTTTTATTAAAAACTTCACTACAAGTAGCATAACTGTTCTTTGGTTGGACGACATGGCAATCTCATTGCCTAATTTGTTATTCTAAGGAGCTTATTGTGCGACGTGAAAATCCTATCTTTTAAAAAGTTAGGAATCAAAAGGAAGAAAATGAGAATTGGGGTATAATTGTAACATCCACCTTTCATTCCTCACTAATCACAAATTTATTAGGAGGCTATCATGAAAAGTAAAAATCGGTTGTTATTGTTAGTAATATTCTTTTTAATGATTTTATTATTAGCCAATCCCTCAGCCAATGCCTGCAGCAGAGTGCTCTACCATGGACTGGAAGGAACGGTAATCACCGGCCGGACTATGGATTGGACGGAAGACATTGGAACCAATCTCTGGATCTTCCCAAGAGAAATGGAACGAGAAGGAAGAGTGGGACCCAATTCTTTTAAATGGACTTCTAAGTATGGGAGTGTTATTGCAACTGGATACGATATCTCCACTACCGATGGTATGAATGAGGAAGGCTTAGTAGCCAACGTGCTGTGGTTAGCCGAATCAGTATATCCTAAGTGGGATGGTCAAAAACCGGGTTTAAGTTTAGCATTATGGGCTCAATATGTCCTGGATTCTTTCTCCACTGTTGAGGAAACCGTGGAAGCTTTGTCCAGAGAAGAATTTATTCTAGTTACCGCCGACATGCCAGGTCTTGATAAATTAGCGACCGTTCACTTGGCAGTTTCCGATTCTTTAGGTGATAGTGCTATCTTTGAATATGTTGACGGTAAATTGGTTATTCACCATGATTCTTCTTATCTGGTCATGACCAATTCTCCGACATATCAGCAGCAGCTCGCTCTGAATGAGTATTGGAAGGAAATTGGCGGGATGGTTGTGCTCCCTGGTACCAGTCGAGCTGCCGATCGATTTGCCCGGGCTTGGTTCTATATCAATGCCATTCCCAAAACCGCCGATATTCAGGTAGCAGTGGCCTCAGTGTTTAGCGTGATTCGGAATGTGTCGGTACCTTTTGGTATCAGCACTCCCGAGAAACCGAATATTTCTTCTACTCTTTGGAGAACAGTTGCCGATCATAAAAACAAAATATATTTTTTCGAATCCACTTTGACCCCAAATATCTTCTGGGTTCAGTTCAATAATATCGATTTCTCTCCTTCGGCACCTGCCCGAAAACTGGTTATCTCTCCGAAACAATTTTATGCTGGAGATGCCGCTGATTTATTTGTGGAAACCAAACCCTTTGAGTTTATGGGCTTAGAATAAATAAAACCAAGTATAAAACAGAACTAGCTTTTTTTAAAATTGATTAAGTTTAATTCTGGGAAGCTTTAATCAAAAACCAGCCGATATTCAAGGTAAAATCTTACTATCAAGATATTGGCTGGTTTTTGATTTCTTGTAACCCAATTCAAGAATCAAAGCCTGACCTCCTATGATTTTCGCAAACGTTTGTTATTATTATTGTATTAAAGTTTTTTAAAATATTAAAATTATTTTATAAATAATAAATAAAGTCCATTTGACAGAATAGCAAACGTTTGTTATATTTAATTAATCCTTCTTTGTGGGGTATAAAAATGAGAGCTACAATAAAGGATATTGCCAAAGTATTAGATCTTTCCCCAAGTACTGTTTCACGTGCACTTCGTGATTGTTCTTCGGTTTCAAAAAAAACCCGCGAAAAAATTCTTCATATAGCTCAATCAATGGGTTACCAGCCGAATCTTACCGCTCGAGGATTAGTTTCTGGGAGAACCCAAAACATTGGTGTTATCTTAAGTATTGAAACCAGAGATTACAATTCTCTACAAATTTTTAATTCTATTGTGGTTAATGGAATATTTGAAGTGGCTGATGCAGCCAATTATAATCTGACCTTTGCCAAAGAATCAAAAAAACATCAAACCGGTGCGCTGCAAAGAATCATTGAAAATCGAGATGCAGATGGAGTATTAATTGTAAACGTAGTGAGCGAAGACGTATTAGCTAAGCTCACTATAAATAATATCCCAGTTGTTCTTATCGACAATCATTTCGACAACCTTCAATCTTATGCTGTCAATAATAATGACCGTTTGGGAGCCTATCTTGGCACAAAGCATCTTTTATCTCTTGGGTATAAATCAATTGGTTTTATCGGTATTTCTGAACAAGCTTTTAATCGTGAATGTGAAATGGGGTATTTTCAAGCTCTTTTAGAATCTGAAATACGAACCGATCCAAATTTTTTAGCAAAAGGAAATGGAGACCTTGGATCTGGTTATGATGCAATGATGAAGTTGCTCAAAATAAATCGACCACCCCGAGGAGTTTTTATTGTTAATGATGAAATGGCAATCGGTGCTATTAAAGCAATAAAAGACTTTGGGCTTTCAGTTCCCGGGGATATAGCCGTTGTAGGAATGGATGGTATGCCATTCATGGAATACTTTGACCCACCTCTAACAACTGTTAAAATCGAAGTTGCTGAACTCGGTCGTACTGCGCTGCAAATGCTTTTAGGACTTATTGAAGGTAACTATAATGGAAATCGTCAGATTGCTATTTCACCTCGCTTGATCATTCGTAAATCATGTGGTTATTTTCTTAATTCAACCGTTACGTAAAAAAATAAGTACTATATTAAAAAAAATTCTTTTTTAAAAAATACTAAATAAGGAGGCCTAGGATATGGCTTTTGATGTTTGTTCTTTCGTTAAAAACCTTGAACCAATTGATCTTGAAAGAAAAATACCCAAGTCAGAATACGAATCTCGGATAAAAACTCTCCAAGAAATACTGAATAATCGTGGTTTTGATGTTGGAATAGCTTTTGGTAATGAACTACGACCAGGCGATACTGGCTGGTTAACTGGTTATGACCCCCAAATCGAACCAACGGCAGCGGTTATTGGGAAAAAAGGATTATTTGTTTTGGGTGGGCCCGAGGGTGAAGCTTATGCGAAAGAAACTATGATGGCTGGCACTTTCATCAATGTATTGGAGTTCAAAATACCAGAAGAAGATTACCCTGGATATGAATTTATGCCGTTAAATAAAATCCTCTTTGAAGCAGCGGGAATTGAACCCAAAAAAATTGGCATTCTCACACTACCAAGTATCCTTCCATTAGAAATTTTTCAACTTCTTAAAGAAATTCCTAATACTGAAATAATTGATGCTAGCGAAATCCTTTTAGATTGCAGATACCAGAAAAGTCCTCAAGAACTTGAAATGATGAGTATTGCTGCTCGAATTTCCACCTATGCTATGAAAGCAATGATCGCCGCTATCCGTCCTGGATTGAGAGAATTGGAAGTAGCTGCCTGTGCTGATTATGTAATGAAAGCAATGGGAGCTGACCGAGTAGGCATTAGTACCATTGTTTGTTCAGGTTGGCGAGCACCAAATGTTATCGGAAGAGCTTCTAACAAAATTATTGAAGAAGGGGACATGATTGACCTTACGGTTAGTGCTCGGTATGACGGTCTTGCCTCCTGCATGGGAAGAACAGTTATCGCCGGGAAAGCCCATCCGGACCAGTTAGAGTTTATTGATATTGCGATAAAAGCATACGAAAAAGGCATTGAAGCCATTAGTTATAGCAAACCTGCGAGCGAAGTTGATCGTATCGTTCGCTCAATTCTTGATCCCCAGGGGTTATCCCCCCTATACAGTTTAGTTCATGGTATCGGTTGGACCGAAGCCATGGAAGGAAAAGGAGCCGCTACCCAGCATTCAACCTGGAATTTCCCCAAAGGAATAGCTTTTATGCTTGATTTAGGAATATTTGGCCGTTCATTCAAAAGCCTTGATAAAAACCATGTGGGTCTTCGGATTGAAAATCCATTTATTATCGATCATGAAGGTAATACCAAATGCTTAACCGTCGACCTTCCGCTTTACTGTGAAACTGGTAAAATTTATTAACTCATTTGACCAATTAAGGATAATAAAGGGCAAAACTTGATCAATTTAAGTTTTGCCCTCGAATAAAAGGAGGAAAAAAATGAAAAAGTATTTACTCGTTTGTTTAATATCGTTGGTAATACTCACTCTTTCATTTGTTGCGGTATCGCAAGAAAAAGAGATCAGTATTCTTCTTACTGGATCACCCCTTGCCGATGTTATGGAAACCCTACAAGATGATTTTGAAAAAGAAACTGGTATCAAGGTTAATGTTGAAATTGTCGGTTACGAGGATACCCACACAAAAGGCATTTTAGATCTTGTTTCCGGTACCAATAACTATGACCTTCTGATGGTTGATAATCCTTGGATTGCCGAATATGTCCAAACCGGTAACTTGTTAGTACTCGATGAATTTATGGCAAAAGAAGATCCCGAATACTTAGCCGGTTTTGACAAAGCAGTTCTTGATGCTTATGGTTTATATGAAGGAAAATATTATGGTTACCCAATCATGTTAACCACTACTATCCTCTTTTATCGAAGCGATCTTTTTGAACAATACGGAAAGAAAGCTCCCGAAACCTGGGATGAATTCAATGAAATTGCGAAATTCTTTACTCAATCCTTTAACCCAGAATCTCCTGTCAAATATGGTATATCCATTGCTGGAGAAAGAGGAGATGGAGCCATAAGCCAATGGTTGCCTTTGTTGTGGGGATATGGAGGAAGTGTTTTTGATAAAGATTGGAATGTGACTCTGAACACACCTGAAGCATTAAAAGCACTTGAAGCATTTGTAGAATCTGCTCAATACTCAGCCCCAGGCTTTGGAACCAACTATTTCCCAGAACAAGTTGCTCATTTTACCAATGGTGAGATAGCAATGATGGAAAACTGGGATGCCTTTGCCGGAGATGTTGCTGATCCAGTCAAGAATCCCTATGCAGAAAATACTGCTTATGCATCTATCCCAGGGAAATACCCTCTTTTAGGAGGATGGGCTCTATCCATTAACAAGAACTCAAAAGATCTTGATTCAGCATATACCTTTTTGCGATGGGCATGTGGGCCTGAAGTAACTAAAAAATCACTCGAAGTATCTATCTCAACCCCCATCCGGATAGATGTCGCCCAGGATCCAGAAGTAAAAGCAATCGTTCCTTGGGTAGACGTTGTTTATGAAGAATTTAAAAATATTCGAAAATATGCCGAAACCTATCAAGGCGGTCAAATTCTTATACCAGAAGCTGAATACCATGTTTTATTAGGAACCGCTATCAATGAAGCTTTAACCGGCCAGCTCTCTGCAAAAGATGCATTAGCTAAAGCACAAAAAGACATTGAAGATCTCCTCAAGAAACACGGATATAAATAGAAATAAAAAGGAAGGCGGGGAAGTCTATTCCCCGCCTGATGCCTTATTTGTAAGGAGCAGAAAGGGGTGAAATATTTCATATGATTAAAATGAAATCCAATTTAACTCCCTATTTTCTTCTTTTACCGGCACTAGTCGTTCTCTTTGTTATAGTCATTTACCCTTTTCTATATTCTCTTTATACGAGCTTTCACTACTGGTATTTAGCATCTCCAAAACCACCGGTTTTCGTTGGATTAAAAAATTATATTGATATTCTTACCAGCAATGAAATGCGTTTCTCTTTTTTCATTACCGTTCGGTTTTTCATTATTTCTATCGCAATGCAAATGTTAATTGGTTTGGGTCTCGGATTTTTTTTAAATAACAAATATCTGCTTTGGCCAAAATTTTTTCGTTCTCTTTTTATCATTCCTATGATGATAGCTCCGGCAGTCGTAGCCACGGTTTGGAGAATGATGTATCATCCCAGTTATGGAGTTTTAACTTATTTAGCAAGCATATTTGGCATTAATGATATAGGTTGGGTTCAAAAGCCTGGAATTGCTTTATACTCAATCAGTTTGGTCGAAATATGGCAATGGTCACCTTTTATAGCACTTATTACTCTCGCGGGATTGCAAACTCTGCCTATCAGCATACTCGAAGCCGCTCGTGTCGACGGAGCTACAACAGCACAAATATTCTGGAATGTTAAGCTTCCTCTGATGCGGCCTTTTATTGCTTTAGCTTTTATTATGCGTTTTATCTTTAGTTTCCGAGTGTTTGAAAGCTTTCGAATTATCACCAAAGGTGGACCAGGCACTGCTACAGATGTTTTGATGCACAAACTCTATTTAAAAGGCTTCCAATACATGATGATCGGTGAAGCATCCGCTCTTGCATTTCTTATTCTGGCTGTCATTACCATCCTTGCCATGGCCTCCTTTACCTGGTTATTTCCCTCTTTAAAACCAGGAGGTAAATTAAAATGAAAGGCGACCGATCAAAAACTTTTTTAATAACAATATCAGCGATTGTTATTCTATTGATTTACTTGTTTCCGGTAATTTGGATGGTTGCTACCTCATTTCGGTTTGACCAGGATGCCTGGAGTTATCCACCCAAGGTATTTTCCAAGTTTACACTGAGTCAATATATAAATTTGTTTAAGACTCGACCAATTGGGATGTATTTTCGTAACAGCTTCTCTGTTACTACCATAAGCGTTCTTTTTTCCATGGCTCTCGGTATCCCCGCCGCTTTTGCTCTGGCTAGGTTCAAAATACGGCGAAAAAAAGATATTTCTTTTTGGTTGCTGAGCCAACTTATGCTTCCCCCAATTGCAGCTGTTGTTCCCTATTATCTTTTCATGAAACAACTCGGTCTTCTCCAAACCAGAACTTCGCTTATTTTAGTTTATAGTACTTTTAATATTCCATTTATTATCTGGATGATGACAACTTTTTTTGAAGGCTTACCAAGAGAGATTGAAGAAGCTGCATTAATTGATGGGTGTTCGATTGGAAAACTATTTTGGAAAATCGTTATCCCCTTGTCGGTTAATGGTATAGCATCAGCTGTGCTCTTCTGTGTTATCACATCCTGGAATGAATTTCTCTATGCATTAACTTTAGCCGGTTTGGATAGCTATACCCTGCCAGTATCAGTTATGACTTTCTGGACCGACAAACATGTTTATTGGGGCCAAATACTTGCTATCGGTATTCTGCAAGCAACTCCAATAGTGATTTTAGGCATATTAATTCAAAAGTTTATTATCAGCGGTCTAACCTTAGGGGCCGTAAAAGAATAGGATAACTCTAATCGAGTATGAATCATTTCTTCAACTCGAAAATTCAAGAATCAAGACCTGGTTCTAAGGATTTGTTATTCTCGTTTCCACAAATAATCTCCCGCTACCTACCGTTAGAATGGCCCTAAGGTTTATGAAGGAAAAATCGAGTGGTATAATACAGTAGAATTGAGTCTTTTTTTCTTGTCTCGGAATGGGAAACTCGTCTTGAGAAAACCGTCCTGGAAGAAGACTCGAAGTTAACCTTTATCGGACCTTTTGTTTCATCAATTCGATAGAGAGACCGGAGGAACAACCTATTACTGTACACACAAAAAATAATGACCCGCTGGATACCAATCTTGAAAAGAAGAGCCCAAAACACCGTGATCACGATCGTTTCGTCAAGGAAGTATGGGCAATAAATTACTTTCGTGTTGGGATGATAATAAAATTTCTTATCGCGATTTTTGCCGCTCTTTTACTCTTTGACATAGCCTTTGATAAGTATCCCGTGCTCTTTTCCATCCATTTATCAGCAATAGGATGTTCACTGTTGTACTGGGGAATGACAGCGCTGGCAAAGAAGAGGGGGTTCAATGATTCGATCTACTGGCAGATGGCTTTTGTCCTCTCTTACTGCTTTCTGATGGTGACAGCGTTTGGTTTTACTGCTCTTTTTTATTATATCAAAGATCTTATAATCTACCTATTGCCAGTCTTTGCCGTGGGATTGTTTATCCTATTAAGCCCAAAGCACTCATTCATATTTTTCGCTACAACTCATTCGATTTTTGTTCTAACCTCCATTTTTGGAACCACCGATACCTACCTCATGGTGAAGAACATAGTGAATTCTACCATCGCAGTCATCTTGGTTTTAGTTTTCATGAGATTAACCTTTCAAATGAAGCAGCATGAATTTGAACAACGGATCATCATTGAAGAACGTACCACTGAACTGGAAACCATCAACCAAAGGTTGCACGAGTTGGCCACGACTGACGAACTAACTGACCTTCCAAATCGCAGGGTTTTTATACAATCCCTCGAGCAGGAAATGGAACGTGCACATCGCTACAAACACCCCTTTTCCGTTATGTTCCTGGATCTGGATAACTTCAAGCATATCAACGATACACTGGGTCACTCCGCAGGAGATGCGGCTTTAAGGCATTTTGCGTCTGCATTAAAAGGCAGCTTGCGTGATTCAGATATGCCGGGACGCATGGGTGGCGAAGAATTTGGGATTATCCTTCCCAACACAGACCTTAAAAACGGAGCTCTTTTAGCCGAAAGACTGAGACAAAATGTGGAAAAAAGTACCGTCCTTTACCAGGGCAAGAAGATAACGTTCACTGTAAGTATTGGTGTGGTAGCGTACAGCGAGGAGATATCCAACATTGACGACTTGTTGAGGAAAGTGGATGAAGCTCTGTATGAAGCCAAAGCAGAAGGGAGAAACTGCATCGTACAAAAAGCCTGACCGGATTTTTTTTCACTATGCCCCAAAAGTCCCTTCCTTCTGTCACCATAACCCCCTCTACATTGACCTTTCTCAAAGGAAATCATTGTATAGTATATCCTCCGCCAGAAAGCCGACTTTCAATAAACAGGTGGCATGTCATTCTGTAACCTCTTTCCATCTTCTTTTTCGCCCCCTCGCCCCCTCGCCCCCTCTCCCCCTCATTCTCTGAGGTCGTGAGGATCTCATCTGACACCGTAGGTGTCATCCTGAGCGGTGCTTTACCGCGTGAGGACTCATCCTTTAGTCCTTTTCCTAATTCCCCAATTCCATAGCTTTAAATATTCAAGAATCAAGACCTGTCCCCAGTATTTGCAAAGGTCT
>MWBQ01000022.1 GCA_002069605.1 Candidatus Atribacteria bacterium ADurb.Bin276 | reverse complement strand
GTATTTTCAGGATAGAGGTGATAAAAATATCACTCTTTTACTCATCTGGAAACAACGCTCGAATGATTACACGGTTGGGAAGACAAGCAATAAACCCTCCATTATCCGGTATTTTTCCCATATGAATACATATCTTATCAAGGCAGGGAGAGCTAGATACCCACACCTTTCCCTGATGGATGTGGACTTCAGTATTTCCCAGGGGCCCTTCAATCATAAGAACACTGTTGGTTGTATTATCCACTAGTATTTCTTGTTGGTTTTTAAAGTCTTTAATAACTAACTGATAAGATTCAATTGTCTTGAAGCGGGAATGAAAAAAAACTATCATGCCAACCAGAGCGATACCTAACAACAGCAGAACGAGAAAGCGGTTTTTCCAAGAAGGCTTCAAGAGCGTTAAAATCTCCCCAACTCACCGGCCATAAAATGGTCAAGGACTACCGAGGCAGCTCCCAACAAACGAATATCATCTCCCCATTGGGAATAATGGATATTTGGGGTGATATAATCACGGTACAATAAGCGTTCTTCAATTCCACGTTTTATTGGTTCTTCTATAAATTCCTTTGCTAAAGCAGCTTCTCCACCGATGACAACTACTTCGGGATCAAAAACGTTGAGAATATTGACAATCCCAACACCGATGTATTGACCGAGCTGTTTTAAGATATTCTGACAGGTTATATCGTTTTCTTGGGCTCCCTCGATAAGGTGGTGAAATTTAAGTTCATCCCGTTTTTCGGTAAGAAGCTGGTGAAGGAATTGACTTTCGCCAAACCAAGCGGCTTCACGGGCTTTTTCTAAAATTTTTTCCGTGTTACAATACATTTCTAAACAGCCTTGATTTCCACAAACACACCGAGGCCCAAAAATATTAACACTGGTGTGACCAATTTCACCAGCTTTTTTATTTTTACCCTCATATAGTTTTCCATCGATTAAGATGCCGGCGCCAACTCCTTCCCCGGCCATAAAATAAACCACATTGGGTATTTCTTTGGCTACTCCATTCCAGGTTTCATGTAGACAGGCTGCATCAGCGTTGTTGGCCATGAAGATAGGTAAATCATATTCTTTGAGATGAGAACGAAGATCAAGAGATTTATGGTTTAAAAAAATTGGATGAGCAAGAATGGTATAGGTCTCGGCTTCTACTGGACCAGGTACACTTACCCCAATACCCAAAATCAATCGAAGAGACTGGGTTGCATATTCGAGGACGTGAATAAATTCTTTTTGCAGTTCAAGGAGAGCAATTTCAGTATTTTCTTGAAGTTCATAATCAGAATCACGACGAAATAAAATATTTGGAGTCAAATCGGTGAGAGCCACGGAAAAACCATGCCGACTAAAACTAATAGCAATGGTATAAAAGGCCCTATTATTAAACGAAAGCAAGATTGGCTTCCGGCCGGCCTTGGTATCGGAAGTCCCTACTTCTTGGAGTAGATTGGAGGCGATTAATTCGTTAACGATATTGGTAATGGTCGGTTGAGTAAGACCGGTGATACGGGCTAATTCGATTCGGGATAAAAGCCCTCTTTTTTTAACCAGGCTTAACACTAACGCCCGATTTTTTACTTTAACATCGGTAAGGTTATCCCCGATTCTCTGTTCGTTCATGGCTTCCTCATAGAAAATAACTAACTATTAATTCCTTTATAGTCTTGATTATATATATCAAGGATAGTTTTGCAACTAAAATCTATTTTACTTTTAAGGACTTAATTTTTATAAATTAAATCCTTATACAATCTATTATATACTATTCAAGGAATTTTCTGATGATTTAAGCAGTATTTTGTGATATTTTAAAAAAAATCCATTGTGATAGAATAAATTAAAAAGGCTTCAAAGTTCTTTTTCAAATATTGACTATTTCTGGAAAGATCTCAATACCACCTTTAAAATACAAGCTGGGGATAAAAATGCACCTTCTCATCCTAATCTTTCCAATGATGATGTGGAAGGGGATAATTTCTAAGAAAATTTAATAGTTCTTCTCGCTTTATGGGAAATGGCGAGGATGAGGGTGAAATATAAAATCGTTATGATTTTTACCGAAAAAAGAAATTTATAGGACTTTAATAATCATAAAGGATGAACATGTTTATTGTAAGAATTTATGGAAATTTCACGATAGACGAAGACAATTTATTTGAAAGAAAGTCAGCTTTTTAAGTAATAATCAAAGATAATGATTTGAGGTGATTTAAAACTATATATAAATTAACCACGAGAAATCTTCATCAAAGAAACTTATCTAAACATGAATAGAGGCTGAGAAGTCCGGTACCTTTTACCGGACGACGTGAAAATCTCGTTTTTTTAAAATAGTTATGAATTAAAAATAAAAAGATGAGATACTTACGGCTTCGAAAAGCGAAGCCTCAGGATGATTCCTTCGGTGTCAAATGAGATCATCACGTGGAAAGGCATCCCTCAGGATAGCGTCGTTTTTGCTCTTTCCTTTATTTTCAGATTAAACACTCATGCCACATTGTGGAATTAGATAACAGTTAAAACAATGATAAAAATTAACCCACTCTTATGCTCTGATCTTCCCCAGATTTTGTAAAGATTGATAGAAGAGAATATAATAAATCGGGAGAAGATCAGATAGGATGGATCTGGATTTACCAAATATTGTATTTTCAGGATAGAAAAGCGATTTGGGAGGTTAACATGGAAGACGAGTCACGTTTTCGCAGCAGATTGCGGTGGCTTTATCCAGGAATGAAGGTTAAAAGATGGCTATTTGTAGCGATAATAGGGGTTATATTTATCTCGATAGGATTAAGTCTTATCGTATCAACTCCTTACTTTAGGGGTATCTATCGAACCTGGAGTTCTATTGTATATCAATTAGTAAGAAATTACTGGTTATCAGTAAGTTTTGGAATTATTTGGTTAGCGGTGGGAATCTTTTTCATTGTTTATGGGCTTCAACACATGAACCGTTCCATTTTTAGCGTAATAATGCCCACCCCCGAAGATGATGTAGCCAAAAAGATATTTCAAAAAAGACAACTTGAGCGAGGGCCGAACGTAGTGGCTATTGGCGGAGGACATGGATTACACGTTTTTTTACAAGGAATAAAAAAATATACTTCTAATACCACGGCGATTGTAACGGTTTTCGATGATGGTGGGAGCTCTGGTTTACTACGCCAAGAAATGGGAGTGCTTCCTCCAGGGGATATTCGTAATTGTCTTATTGCCCTTGCTGATACTGAGCCTTTGATGGCCAAGCTTTTTCAACATCGTTTTGAAAACGATAGTACTCTACACGGACATAATTTTGGTAATTTGTTTATTACCGCTCTTACTCAAGTAACCGGTGATTTTCAAAAAGCAATTGGAGAATCAAGCAAGGTTTTAGCAGTGAGGGGTCGGGTTCTTCCTACCACACTTCTTAACGTTGTTTTAAAAGCTGAGTGCGATGATGGGAATATTATTAGTGGTGAATCAAATGTCGGTGTTTGTGGAAAAAGAATTAAAAAAATATTCCTCGATCCAGAACAAGTAGTATCTACTCCAGAAGTCATTAAAGCTATCTATGAAGCCGACATTATTGTTTTAGGACCCGGCAGCCTTTATACGAGCGTTTTGTGCAACTTAGCAGTAGATGAAGTGAGAGAAGCGGTTTTGCATTCCCCCGCTCCGGTTGTTTTTGTTTGTAATGTGACAACCCAACCGGGTGAAACTGACCATTATAAGTTTGCTGATCATTTGAATGCAATATTTCAATTTATTCCACCAGAACGATTAAATTATATTTTAGTCAACAATGAAAAACCCGACTCTGATAGGATGGATGAACTGAATCAGAGGGGAATAGACATGGTTAACATTGCAGAAATCAACACCTATGATTCAATAAAAATTTATGAAGCCCCCTTACTATCCTTTGAACAACCAACACGTCATGATTCGAATAAGTTAGCCAGGGCACTCGTTCAAATCTTAACGAATGAAAAACCTTCTTGGAAATTTTATTTTACTCTTTATACTGAGGATGGATTTAAGAATTTAAAATTAGTTCAAATGATGAATAAATATAAAAAAAAGAAAACATCTGATCAAGAGCTATCCTTGCAAATAGAAAAAAATCCGACCAGTGATATGAATGAAAAAAAATTAGTTGAAAAACAACGATAAGAGCTTGTCGTGGCTATTTTTAACGAGCTCTAATTGAAATTATTAGAATTAAAAAATATTATTATGCTCTTTTAAAAAGAGATTTTCTTTAACTTGGTTGTTTATTCTCAAGAAATATTGTTAGATAAATTTGTTTTATGATGATGGCAAGAGTTGAGGATTATTTACCCCATACCAATGAAGATAGTTTTAAAAACTCAACAATATATGTTAATATTGTGAATGTATAAAAAAGAGGTATCGTTTAAGGAGATGTCAAATTCTTTCTTACAAGATAAAGCCATCGAAAAATTACTGTTAGTTTGCACTGGCTTTTTTTCAAGCAATTATCAAAGAATTGAATGAAGGGGACAGGTGAATAATGCGATACTTTTTTTATTATTTAATATTTGCATTAATCGTTATAGTTATTCTTTTCCCAATGCTGTGGACCTTTTCTCTTTCTATTAAAACCCATGCTGATATAACATCTTCGATCCCAAAATTTGTTTTTCAACCTACAACGGGCAACTATCGCGGGCTGTTTACCGGAGAAACCGGAACAACATCTCTTCCCTCTTCCAAACCTAATTTTCCTCGTTATTTTATGAATGGGGTTATAATTAGTGGTGGAGCAACTTTGCTGGCGATGCTCATAGGAATACCTGCTGCCTATGCATTAACCAGGGCACGTTTTAAGAAAGAATCTACCAGAGAAAACTTGGCTTTTAACATACTCAGCTATTGGTTCGGCCCTGAAATAGCCATTGTTCTCCCCCTCTATCAAATTTATCAACGCATAGGGCTTATTGATACTTATTTAGGTTTAATGCTGGTTTATCAACTGATTGGTATTCCATTTATTGTTTGGATGTGTCGAAGTTATTTTCTTGATATTCCGGTATCTATAGAAGAAGCCGCTAATGTAGATGGATGTAGTCAAGTTCAAACTTTTTTTCGAGTGGTTTTACCCTTAGCAAAGGGCGGTATTGCGGCTACAGCTCTTTTAACCTTTATTTTTTGCTGGAACAGCTTCGTTTTCGCTTTGGTTGTTGGAGGAGAAAAAACCATGCCGGTCACAACCGGATCTCTCGGTTTTATTCGATATCAAGCGGTTTTATGGGGACAAATGAGCGCTGCAATTATCGTATCCGCTCTTCCTGCCATTATATTAGCCATTCTACTTCAAAAACATATCGTTCGTGGATTAACTTTCGGTTCGGTAAAAGAATAAAGGAGGACTACAGTGAAAAAATGGATCATTGCACCAGCGATTCTTGTTCCAATTTTAGTTGGCGTTATTCCTTTTGGATATGGAGTCTATCTTTCTTTTACCAACTGGCGATTAGCTAATCCTGGTATTAATTTTATAGGTTTGGAAAACTATTATTTTCTTTTTAAAGATCAGAACTTTTGGAAAGCGGTTTTGATATCATTTGAGTATGTAGGAATGGCAATTTCAATTGAACTTGCCTTAGGAAGTTTAATTGCCTACCTTCTTACTAAAAACCGTCGTGGCCAATGGTTTTTCCGCTCGATTATTATCATTCCTTTAACAGTTGCTCCAATACTTCTGTCCTTAATGTGGAAATTGATGCTTTCGACATCGGGTGGTGTAGTAAATTACTTCCTAGGTTTTATTGGTATTTCACCGGTAGCTTGGTTAGCCGATCCAAAGATTGCACTTTTAACCCTGGCTTTTATTGATGCCTATATTTATACTCCGTTTGTCGCTTTAATCTTGTTTGCCGGACTGCAAAGCCTTCCTCGCGATCCCTATGAAGCAGCTTTGGTTGATGGAGCCTCAGGATTTGATAGCTTTCGGTATATTACCTGGCCCTTGATGAGACCATTGGTTTTGGTTTCGGTCATGTTTCGTTTAGTCATTTCATTTAAAATTTTTGATACCATTTATGCAACAACGAGCGGTGGGCCGGGTACCTCCACCACCAACCTGCATCTTTGGGTTTACTTGAATGCTTTCCGTTATGGAGATATGGCTTACGCTATGGCAGGTGCGGTTATCCTATATCTTATTATTTATATCTTAACCAATGTTTTTGTCCGAATGTGGAAAAACGCCACATCGTATATTTAAGAATTTAAGTGAAGAGAAAAATAGCTTAGGGGGGTGATCAATGAGTAAAAGTAAAAAAGTGAGGAAAATAAATTAGTACATAATTTTAAAAGGGGGTCAAGGTCTATTATGAAAAAAACGTATTTTGCTCTCGTTACTTTTATGGTTGTTTTGTTCATGGTTTTTGGAATTGCATTTGCTCAAGGATCGTTCGAAGGAACCAAGGTGAATTGGAAACAATTTGAGGGTGAATCCATCAGCCTTCTGCTCTGCAATCACCCAATGCAGGCAACCTTTGATGCCTTGCTCGGTCAATTTGAGGAGCTCACTGGGATTAAAGTCAATGTTTTGACTCTTCCCGAACAACAATTTTTTGAGAGACAGACGGTGGTTTTAACTGGAAAATCACCAGAATTTGATATCGTTATGTCCTCACCGATGCTCAACTGGAAATTCATCCCCGGTGGCTTCTTGGAACCCCTCAATGCTTATCTTGAGGACCCAGCTTTAACCGATGCTGATTTTTATGATATTAACGACTTCTTCCCCATGACCATTAATGCCAGTATGGTAGCAGGAAAGCTCTATGCTATCCCCTATCAGGTTGAAGCCTACACTCTTTACTATCGATCTGATATATTTGACAAATATGGTGTAGCAGAACCAAATAATTTAGATGAGTTATATGAAGCTGCCAAAAAAGTTAAAGCTGGATTTGATGCCGATGGTATCACCGATATCCTTCCTTTCACCTGCCGTGGTATCAAGGGAGCTGGAACTGCCAACTCAGCCTACATCAGCTTGGTTGCTTCCTATGGTGCCAAAGATTTTGACAAA
Source organism: Candidatus Atribacteria bacterium ADurb.Bin276 (assembly GCA_002069605.1). Lineage (NCBI taxonomy): Bacteria > Pseudomonadati > Atribacterota > Atribacteria > Atribacterales > Atribacteraceae > Atribacter > Candidatus Atribacter allofermentans. The sequence continues at coordinate 12,728 of MWBQ01000022.1, read as the reverse complement.
GACGGCAATCCATCCATGTATACTCCAGAAATAGTTGCCATGTCCGATCTCTGGACCAAACTCATTCGTGATTTTGGCCCCAAAGACTGGTCAGCATTAGACTGGTATGACGTAAAAGACGCTTTCATTGCCGGAAAAGCAGCCATGATCATCGATGCCGACCACTGGGGAGCTGAGCTTGATGACCCAGCTATAGCCCAAAATATCATTGGAAAATGGAAAGCTCTTCATGTTCCAGAAGGACCAGCCGGAATTAAATCCAATATTTGGGCGTGGTCGATTGCTATGAACGCTGCTTCTGAAAACAAGAAGCCGGCCTGGTTATTCATGGAATGGGCCTCCAGCAAACCAGTTATGTTAGAAGCTTCCTTGAAATATAACAACCAGACTCCAGTCCGGAATTCAGTATGGAACAATGAAGAAATTATTAAACGAACCTCAGAATGGGGTCAGGGAACTTGTCGTCCTCTGGTTACCAAAAATTTAGAAGAATACGCAGCGTTACAATGGACTCCTAATCCTAACACTTTTGCTCTGAGCGAATTGTGGCAGGAACAACTCCAGAGAATTTGGACCCAGGAAGTCTCTGCCGATGATGCTATCAAAGAAGTGCAAAATCGTGCAATGAGATTGATGCCTCCCAAGGATTGGTTGCAATAGCAAAAGCCATAACTATAAACAAGATTAAAAAAGAGGAGCTCTGCCTTGGCAGAGCTCCTCTTTTTTGTGGGAAACTGTAATTTTATTTATCTCAATTAGATGAACAATTACTGCTTTATAATTTATAGGGGATATAATATTTGGATAAATGAGTTATTTGGGCATTTTAATAACTAAAAACTTAAAAGGTTTGTCAGTATTATTGATGAGACGGTGAGGGATATCTTTTGGACTTTCAATGCAAGCACCTGGATTCACCGGAGCACTTTCATCGCCAATTTCCACCAATCCACTTCCTTCAAGAATATAGAAAGCAACATCAACTGGTGTGGTGTGTGGTTTTAAAGACTCACCTGGGTGTAAAGTCATATGGATAATCTGGCCATGGTTGTAATCGTAAATCCTACGAGCATCGATATTGTGGTTATTAACAAAAGGCTGGGTTTTATCAACTTCTAAAATTTTCATGGTAATCCTCCCAATAATTTTATAGAACAGGGGATGGTAAGCATTTAGAGGGAGAGTTGGGAACCCTCCCCCCATTTATAGAAAGCTTACTCTCCTAGAATGGCTTTGAGGTCAGCTTCAGGAGTAGTTATGGTCATAAGGTTGAAATTCTCCTGAAGGACTTTTAAAGCTGCCGGGGTAACAAAAGCTGGTAAGCTGGGGCCAAGTTTCATGTTTTTGATTCCCAGGTGTAGAAGCGAAAGGAGAATGCAAACCGCTTTTTGCTCATACCAGGAGAGGATAAAGGAGAGGGGTAGACCGTTGACATCGGTGTTAAAAGCGTTTGCAAGAGCAACTGCTATCTGAATCGCCGAATAGGCATCGTTACATTGTCCAACATCAAGCAAACGAGGAATACCTCCAATATCACCGAATTCAAGTTTGTTGAAACGATATTTCCCACAAGCTAAGGTGAGAATAACCGAGTCTTGTGGTACCATTTGGGCTAATTGGGTGTAGTAATTTCTTCCTGTCTTTGCACCATCACAGCCACCAATAAGGAAGAAATGGCGTATGGCACCCGACTTGACTGCATTGATTACCTGATCTGCGACTCCCATTACAGCATTATGACCAAAACCTACTATGATAGTTTTTTCTGGTTCGTCTTCTGGGAATCCTGGAGCAGCTAAGGCAGCTTCAATAACCGGTGCAAAATTACGATCAGTAATATGAGTCACTCCCGGCCAGGCCACTAACCCGGAAGTGAAAATTCTACTTTTATAGCTTTCTTTCGGTTTTTGAATGCAATTCGTGGTCATAAGGATGGCACCAGGAAATGCGTCGAATTCTTTTTGTTGATCCTGCCAGGCTCCACCATAATTCCCAACGAAGTGAGGATATTTTTTCAGTTCTGGATAGGCATGGGTAGGAAGCATTTCTCCATGAGTGTAAATATTTATTCCTTTGCCCTCGGTTTGTTTTAAAAGTTCAGCTAAGTCTTTTAGGTCATGACCAGAAACAACAATTGCCTTCCCTTTTTTGGCAGTTATTGGAACTGCAGTTGGAACCGGATGACCATAAGTACCGGTATTGGCTTTATCAAGGAGCTCCATAATCCGAATGTTAACCTCACCGCATTTTAGGGCAGTTTTTAACAGTTCATCAAGGGTAAATTGTCCTTTGGTAAGAAAATTAAGAGTTTCATGGAAAAAGGCGTAAACATTATCATCTTCTTGGCCAAGGATTTGGGCATGGTCTACATAGGCAGCCATTCCTTTAAGACCATAAAGGATAAGGTGCATCAATCCAGCTATATCTTCACCATATTCTTTAATGTTGTTTTCAAGGGTTACTGATTCTCCTTGACGAATCAGTTGGTCTAAACTGTCAGCTGGTTTCCAGGTTGCTGGACCACTCAAATCTTCTGGAGTTTTTCCCGATTGACGGCAAGCATCGAGGTATTGCTGTTTAACCTTTTCTTTGATGTTGTAGGCTTTATGAAGTAAAGATTTTAAGCGTTCAGGATCAAAATCAACATTGGTAATTGTGGAAAAAAGAGCTTCAGCAACAAAGACATCAGCATCATGGTTTTTTACACCGTATTGTCGTACTCGGTGGGCATACTGACCGATTCCCAGGATAGCATAAACTAATAGATCTTGCAGAGCAGCAGTTTCCGGATCTTTACCGCATACTCCAAAGGCAGTACAACCAGTTCCTTTAGCAGTTTGTTCACATTGATAACAGAACATATAATGAACCTCCTTTTTTAATGATTATTGTTATAAACTAACGTTTAGTTCTTACAAAAAGAACTTGAATAGTTTAAAAGTTGTTTATTCAATGAAATATCAGTTCTTTGCTTGGTCTATCGATCTGATTGCGATTTTTCAACTAAATCTTTCAAGGTTTTCGAAGACAAATATTGTCTAAACTCGTGTCGCATCTTGTCGATAAGTCCACCAAAAATACAATTTTTAAAAGGGCAAACCCCATTTTTGTTGAAACAACTGCCTTCTTCCAGGGGACCCTCGATGGCTTGGTAAATGTCTAAAAGCGTAACTAACTCAATTGGATTTTTTAAGTAAAAACCACCATTGGGACCTCGAATGGAGTCAACCAAATTAATTTTAGCTAGCCTTTGCATTACTTTTGATAGATGGGCTTCTGAGGATGCAGTTTTTTCTGCCATTTGTTTTATAGTTAATGGCCCGCTGTCATGTTGAGCCAAAAGGACCATACTGTGTAAAGCCAATAAGCTAGCTTCAGAGAGACTAACTATTCCTTTCAATTCTTTCACCTCTTTTATTCAGGTATAAAGTTACTAAAATACCAAAAATATGTCAAGAGGAAAATTCTATAATTTTTTATATTTGAAGAAGTCAGCAAGTTTTTTCTATAAATACAACTTTATATTAATTGAGACCAACTCCGTCACCGGGCGACTTTTCTTCTGTTGGTGGTGGTTTTTGGTGTCTTAGCAAAAAGCGAAGCGATGTGGCAATCTATTAAGAATAGTCTTTATTCTTTTTTCTATTCTGAAAATATCATCAAATGAAGTCTTTAATCGGACTTCCTGAGCCCTCGCTTTTTGAGGGTGTGATGATCTCATCTGACGCCATTGGCGTCATCCTGAGGCTTCGCTTTATGAAGCCGTGAGGATCTCATCATTTTATCTTTTTCTATAAAAAATATTTTGCAAAATGAGATTGCCACGTCGCATAGGACGCTCCTCGCAATGACGAAGCGGGAAATAATTCAAATCCACCTTATCCCCTATTGCTAAAGGGGAAGATTAACATGTATATACATATTTTCATTGTTATCTGGTGCTGTAAAAGCAGCATGAGGGTCTATCCTGCAAATACAATGAGCAGTGAGGAGTGAGTTGTGAAAGGCGAAAGGCAATCAGAGTAAAACTTTAGAATTATTGATTTATGGCATTGGGAAAAGATAAGTTAGGTAAAATAGAGATATAAAAGGAAAGTAAATGAAGAGGAATTTAAAATGAGGGAAATAACTGGTAGGCCGTGAGGGAATCGAACCCGCAACCTACTGATTAAGAGTCAGTTGCTCTGCCAATTGAGCTAACGGCCCACCTTATTGCAGTGAAAATATACAATGAAACACTAATAATTGTCAAGGTATGAATTTCTATGTGGTAAGGAATCCATGCCTTTATAAAGGACACCTCTACTCTTGGTTTTTTATTCTACCCTGCATTAATACAGTAAAATGCTTGACTCTACGAATTTTCCTGCTAAAATAAGTAAGGCGTGGTCAGAAAGGTTTCCTTTCGCCGTGCCGGAGTGGCGGAACAGGAAGACGCAACGGACTTAAAATCCGTTGGGGCGCAAGTCCCGTGCCGGTTCGATTCCGGCCTTCGGCACCAGTTAAATAAATATCGCGGGGTGGAGCAGTCAGGAAGCTCGTCGGGCTCATAACCCGGAGGTCGTCGGTTCGAATCCGGCCCCCGCTACCAGTTTTGCTATATTTTCCCCTCTAATCAGAGAATTTCAGCTTAGTCTGGTTTTCTGAAGAGGGGTTTTTTGTTTTCTGAGTCTTTATAGAGGAGACTCGTTTTTCCTTATTAATCATTGATTCTTCGCGAAATTAAAAAGCTACAAGCCATGAAAATAATATGCAATGGGAATAATCCTGAATTGGAATACCTTTCTCGCTGTGATATCCTTTTATTTAAAGCATTCATTTATCTCAATTATTTCATCGAGCCTACTTATTTACACATAAAACAACGACCAAGGACTTCATAAGCATCAGCTTCTGAGAGAGATTCGGGGAAGATAAGAAGAGGGGTAAGAGTTAGATTGAATTTATTGGCTTTATTGGAGAAAAGATCCGAAATTTGAGTAGCAAGCTGTGAAGGTTTGAAGTCAATTGAGGCTAAGATATGACCGGCTTGTATTTCAGCCAAGGCTAAAGTTGAGGATTCAAAGCAAATAATATGATGAGAAAAGGACAGGTATTCTTTCATAATATCTTCACAGCCGGTGAGATAAACCTGTTGGGGAGGTGGTGATTGACATGGCTTATTGTCATCGACAATCAAGTGATATTGGGAATGATTATGCAAGTATAGCAGAAAGTCTTGGATATAGGATTCATTGTTATGGACAATAAAAGCCGGAGATTGATAACCAGACAGAATGGTTTGGAGTTCTTCCAACACCAGCTCCCAATTGATGGTAATCGGTATAGAATGAAAATAATCAGGGAGGTTGGTTAAATCGCAATTCCAAGTTATAAGAAAAGGTTTTTCCCGAAATTCGATATTTTCACACTCTCGAAAAAAACAATCGGTTAGTTCTTTGGAAAAATCCATTAGGATAATAATACGGGCAAGGCACAATTTTGGGTTTATTTTTTTTTCCAATTCGCCGGGTTGTTTGGAATAAAGATTAATAAATTGTAACTGTGAAGTCGAAAAAACTCTTTTTAAATGAATTTCTAAAAAAGCCGAGAAGTAACGTTCGGGTTGAGCAGCAAAAAGCCAGATAGCCGGTCCCTCTTCAGTAGAAAAAGAAGGACCGGAAAAAAAAAGGAGGATAACTAAAAGTATAATACCTTTTAAAAAACCTCTCTTCATAGCTAAAATTTGCGACGGTTGTATAAAATTTGATTCAGCAGGACACTTCCCACCAGAACTAAACCAAGAGAACCCAACTGCCAGATCTGGTGAATTCCCGCTAACTGCATTCCATTATAGAGCATGGTAATGATAGCGATACTTAATACAACCCCGCCGGCTGTCCCTTCTCCACCCTTGATGCTGACACCTCCTAATACAGCTATGGTGATGGCTTGTAGTTCATAGCCAGTGCCAATATCAGGGCGGGCGCTGGCAATCCGCGAGGTTATTACCCAACCAGCTAGAGCGCTTAGGAGGCCGGAGAGAGTATAAACGATTACTCGAATTTTTTTTACATTAATCCCAGAAAATATCGCCGCCGTTTCATTGCTCCCTACACCATAGAGATGTCTTCCAAGCACGGTTCGATTCATGAGAAACATGAGGATCAAAACCACTGGGATAAAAATAAACAACACCTGAAACGGAAGACCCCCGATACGATGTTGGCCGATAAAATAGAAAGACTCGGGAAAATTGGAAACTGGCATTGGATTGGGGCCAAAACGAGGATCGACCGAAATAATCATAGCCAATGATTTATAGACGTAAAGGCTGGCAAGAGTGACTATAAAAGGAGGGATCTTGGGATAAGCAACCAGGAAACCATTGGCATATCCCATCGCACTGCCGGCGATAAGACCAATGAGGATGGCTAAAGATGGATTAAAACCAGCTCGGCCAATAAGCACTCCAATAATCATAGCGACAATGGTAAGCATGGAACCAACCGAGAGGTCAATGCCAGCACCTCCCGATAGGATGACCAGCATTTCCGCTAAAGCCAATAACCCCAGTTCCACACCGTATTGGGTCATATTGGTGAGGTTATAGAAAGTGAAAAAACCCTTGACGGAAAAGGCAAACACCCCGAAGAGAATGAGAAATAATACCAATAGAAAGAGCACCCGGTTTTCAACGATTTGGCTTCCAATATTTTTCATAACGATTCTCCCCTGGATCGGACGAGGTCGATCATAACCGAAATCAAAATCAGTATCCCGATAACCAAGCCTTCGCTGAGAGCAGGAACGTTCATAAGAACCATACCATTTTTAATAATTCCTACCAAGACTGCTCCCAGCAAGCTTCCAATCACGGTTCCTTTTCCCCCGAAGACGCTGGTGCCACCCAACATTACAGCTGCGATGACTTCGAGTTCGAAACCAGAACCAGTATTGGTTTGTACAATTCCGGTACGGGCAACGTAGATGAGTCCGGCAAAACCGACCAAAAGCCCGGTAAGTGAGTAGACAATTAAAATGGTTCTTGCAAGGTTGACTCCAGAAACTCTGGCTGCTTCTGGGTTGTTCCCAATGGCATAGATTGCCCGTCCGGTTGGTCGGGAACTGAGAAAATAGCTGAAAAGAATAATCAAGACAGCGGTAATCCACATCGATAATGGGATACCCAGCCATTTTCCTAAGCCAATGATCCGTATATCAGGTGGAATTCCTGAAACCCAACGGCCACCGAGAACTTGGTACATTAAAGCTCGCATCATACTCATCATTCCCAAAGTGACAATTATAGGGGGGACATTCCCATAAGAGATGATGATCCCATTGAGGATGCCAATCCCAAAACCGGTGATAATTGCCGAAAGAACAACGACAACAAAGGATGAACCAGCCATAAGAAGTTTTCCGGCAACCACTGAAGCCATACCTAAGATTGAACCCACCGAAACATCAATACCACCGGTAATGATAACCATGGTCATTCCAATCGCCGATATGGCGACTCCAGAAAGCTGTAAGAGTAAATTAGAAAGGTTACTGACTGACATAAATTTCTCAGTACTCAGTGAAAAAATGACCATTAATACCACTATAAGACCCAAAACTGTAAATTCTCTTCGTTTAATTACAATTTGGAGGTTAGCAGTCATAGGTTTTTCTCCTCAATTGGTGAGCCCTTGGTTTTCAACATTCTTTCTCCGGTTGCGGCACGAATCAAATTCTCTGAGGTAATATCTTGATCTTCAAAGGCTCCAGTGATACGACCTTCATGCATAACAATCACTCGATCGGCCAGTTTTAGGATTTCAGGAAGCTCACTGGAGATGATGATCACGGCGATCCCTTTCTCAGCTAAAGAAGCAATCATATGGTGGATTTCTGATTTGGAGGCGACATCCACTCCCCGGGTGGGTTCATCGAGCATGAGAATTTGTGGATTTACCCCCAACCACTTGGCTAAGACTACTTTTTGCTGATTCCCCCCGCTGAGGCTATAGATTTTTGAATCAAGGCTGGGTGTTTTGATGGCAAGCTCTTTCACATACTTTTTTCCGAGCTCTTTTTCTTGGGAGTTATGAACAATACCCATTCTTGAAGAAATTTCTTTTAGAACCGTTACACTAATATTAAAAGCGGTACTTAAAATAGGGAAAAGGCCTTGAGCCTTTCGATCTTCAGGGAGATAGGCAATTCCATTGGCCATGGCCTCTTCAGAAGAAGAAAAGCTTATCTTTTTTCCTTGGTAAACGATCTCACCGCTGTCGGGTTTAATCAGTCCGAAAAGAGTTTGAGCGATGTCAGTTCTCCCGGAGCCAACCAACCCAGAAAAACCTAAAATTTCTCCAGGATAAATATCAAAACTAATATCATAATAACGTCCTTTCCGGGTTAGATTCTTGACGGTGAGTATTGGTTTTTCTCCTTTTTTCCCCAGATGATTTATTTCTTCCACTAACAATCGTCCAGCCATGAGTTCAACTATTTTACTGCGATTGATTTCACCGACGAGATGTTCGCCAACGACTTCACCATCTCGCATAATAGTAACTCGATCAGCAATGCGGAATATTTCTTCTAAGCGATGACTGATATAGATAATGCCAACCTTTCTCTCCTTTAATTTCTTAATAATTTCAAAAAGTCTTTCGGTTTCATGTTCGGTCAAAATGGCGGTTGGTTCATCAAAGATAATCACCTTGGCTTCATATACCAAAGCTTTGGCAATTAATGCTAATTGTTGCAATCCAACACTGAGGTCTCGCATGGGTTGCTTAATAAAATGAGGGGATATTTGGAGGGATTCAAATAACGATCGAGCTTTTTTTTCTTCTTCATTCCAATCGATATTGCCCCTTCGGGTTTTTATTTCCCGGCCTAAAAAAATATTTTCTAAAACACTCAATTCCCTATAAATGAGTGGTTCTTGATAGACAGTAGATATGCCAATTTCTTGAGCTTTCCTTGGGGAACCAATATTAACCGCTTTCTCAAGATAGAAGATTTCGCCTCGATCCTGAGAAAGTGCTCCAGAAATGATCTTGATGAGAGTTGATTTCCCGGCTCCATTTTCTCCAACCAAAGCATGAACTTCTCCAGGATTTAAAGAAAAATTGACTTTTTTTAAAGCATGAACTCCTCCAAAAGATTTTTCTATTCCACGACATTCGAGAATGGTATCCATGGTGAGCTCCTAATTCTTGACCCTCCCTATAGAGGTTAGGGAATAATTGGTACAAAACTAGTTCTTTAACTTTAAGAATATTTTAAAAACAACGTATATATTCAACTTCATGCATAAAAATATTATGGATAAATAAAGAAAAAGGCGTCCCGAAGGACGCCCGAAGAAAATATTTAGAAGTTAAATTGATCGACATTGTTGGCATCAAAAACCTTGGGAGGACCAAGCACCAACATTTTGTCTTGTACTAAAAATACCGGTTTGGTTTCTATGCCTGGAACATCATATTCTTTTCCATCTTCAAAGGTATTTTTATCCAGCAAGTATTTTGCTGCCCAAACAGTTAGATAGCCCAAGTCAACAGGGTTCCAGAGAACAAAGGACTTCACTGCTCCACTTTTCACATATTTTGACATCATTGAGGGAACTGAAATACCAGTAGCAAAGATTTGGTCAATTTTACCAGCTTGTTCGACAGCTTCCGCAACTCCAGGAGCTGAAGTGCTGCATTGACCTATAACACCTTTTAAGTTGGGGAAAGCATTAATCAAATCAAGCATGACATTAATGGCCATTTGAACATCTTCTTCGGCATAACGAATGGTTACTAATTTCATATTAGGATATTCGGCTAGCTTTTGTAGTTCATAGAGAATCCAGGTGTTCAAGTTCCAAGCAGTAGGTCCGCAAGAAACAATGGCGAACTCTCCTTCGTAATTCATGGCTTTGGCTAATTCGTCTAAAGTGGTGTAACCAATTGCATCTTGAAGAGCCTGGTTGACAAATACCTCACGTACATCCTGAGCTCCGTCGGTATCGCTGGTTAAGACAACAATGCCTTTTTCCTGAGCTTTTTTGAGTACTGGAGTGATTGCTGCTGGGTCGTTGGGAGCAACAGCAATGGCATCTACTCCCTGTGTGATGAGGTTGTCAACAATTTCACTTTGTTTGGCAACATCGGCCGTTACCGGACCAGTGTAAATAAATTCAACATCCAGATCTGCAGCCGCCTTTTTCCCACCTTCTTCCATAGCATTAAAATAAGGAATTCCAATTAGTTTGGGAACAAAAGCTATTTTGTACTTTGCTTCTGCCAAAGCTGGAACTAAAAGAACCGCTACCACCAACAACATCATTACAACTAAAATATACGTTTTTTTCATATAAACCCCCCCAAAATATAATATGTATTTTTAATTACAGTTAAATATTACCTATTTAGAACTTTAAATTCAAGTTTCTTTTTTAGAGATTTGTGAAATTTAATTTAAAATAGAATACGGTGCGGTATTTCGATTGCAGGGCGGGATGGGACTTTATCTTGTAAATATAGCAAGAAGCGGGTTGTGAGTATTGAATAGGAAGGATTTCATCCTCATCCTCACCTTCTCCCATCAAGGGAGAAGGAACCTTAAAGTCGTCATTTCTAAGAGCGCAGCGACGTGAGAATCTCTCAAGGTTAATCTTTTTTTTCATCTCGTTTGCGGGCATGATAAATCAAGCCCCTACAAAAGAATTTTTAAAAATACTGTCAAACTGAGCGGTGATTTCCAGCGTGAGGACCTCATTTTTTTCCTTAAACCTCTCCCTTTGAATAAAGGAAGATTGAGGGATTCGATTTTTTTCTCTGTTCTTTCAAATGACCTTACCCTCTTTGCTAAAAGGGATCAAATATTGACAAGGAAAAAGCAGGAATAATATTTGAGCAACATACTCGTCAATTTTACACCGGATTTATAAAACGAGAAACGCTCTATGAAGCGGTGGCGCGCCCGGAGGGATTCGAACCCCCAACCGACAGATCCGTAGTCTGTTGCTCTATCCAATTGAGCCACGGGCGCAAAAAAGAATGCGATACTATTTTAAGGAGTTATTTAGTACTCGTCAAGGTATGAGTGTAATCTGAGGAGGCTTTTATTGCTTTTAATAATTTGGGCTCTTAAACTTTATTAAAAAAGTGTATAATTATAAAAGGAGGTGAGAGATTGAAAAAAATTGTGTTCATGGTAATTTTAATTTGGTTGGTTATGTCTTTATCGGTTTGGGCAGTAGAAAGTATTGATTCTGAAATTACTCGAATAACTTCTGCTTTAAAAGGCGAATATACCCTGGGAAAACCTGTTATTATTGGGGAACTGACAATTATACCGGTGGTAAAAACCAATGTCTTGTCTTTTGGCAGCGACAAAAACTCTTCTTTTCAAATGATTTTTGGTGGAATAAGCCTTGAACCAGTTGCTATATTAGTGGTAAAAGATGGGATATTTCAGATTTATAATATTGGTGAGCCCGATGCCGGTGTAGGGGAAATATTCGAAACTATTCCAGGATTATTACCCCAAACTCAAACTCTTTCTGAGAATGCAAAACAGGAATTGATTAAAAAAGGGAGGGAAAGTCTTCAAAAAAAGGATTTTGAGAAAGCAAGGCAAATTTTTGAAGACCTTTTAAAAAACAGTCCCGAACTCGCTGATGCTCATGCTCTCTTGGGGCAAGCATTAGGAGAGCTTGCTCAGTCTACAGCAGATCTTAACAAAAAAATTCAATATGGGATGGAAGCCTTCCGGGAGTTTGCTCGTGCTTTAGAAATTGAACCGGATAATCCTTATGCTTTGGTTGCCAGAGGATATGCTCGATTGATGGTTCCCCCTCCTTTGGGAGGAGTTGATATGGCCATCGAAGATTTTAATCTGGTGATCAATAAACACCCTGAATTTATTGATGCCTATATTGGTTTAGCTGAAGCATATAGCAAAAAGGGAGACCAGGAGAAAGCCAAGGAATATTTTAATAAGGTTCTTGAGCTCGATCCAGAAAATGTTCAAGCCAAAGAGGGTTTATCAAGATTGAACGAGTAAAAAAATTTTTATTTAGAAAAACATATTGAACGAAGATAGCTTTATAATAAAATTTATAAGAGTTAGAAAGTCACTCTAAGAGTGAAATGTATGTTTAATGAAATTTTATTTGAAAGTTATTTGGAGGCGATAGGTATGAAAAAAGCGGTATTAATAAGTTTAATTGGACTAATGGTTTTGGTTTTGGGAAGCTGGGGATGGTCTCAAGAAAGCGTATCTAACGATATCATAACTTTGATGGATGCGGTTTTATCCAAGGTAACCCAAATGGTTCAACCCAATACTCTAATTGGAACGCCAATTCAAGTAGGAGACGTGACAGTAGTACCAGTGATTAAGGTTGATGTTGGATTTGGTGGTGGTGGCGGTCTTGGTATGCCAGCTGGTCAACCTTCTGGTGGAGGCACGGGTGGGGGTATTACTATGGAGCCAGTTTCATTTTTAGTTATTCAAGAAGGCAAAGTAACTCTGCTATCAGCCACGACTCCGGTTTCGCCCTGGAAGGATATTATTGAAACAGCAATGCCTATGATTATGCAGGGTCTACAGGGAATGTCAGGGATGCCAGCGGATATGTATAATTATGAATATGAACCATCGGAAGAACCGATAATTAGCCCAGTACCAGAAGAATAATAACTCTTTGATAAACTTAACAAACTTAGAAGCTTAAAGTGTTAGTATGGCGG
>MWBQ01000021.1 GCA_002069605.1 Candidatus Atribacteria bacterium ADurb.Bin276 | reverse complement strand
TATCAATCGACTGGCTATGATATAATCGATAGGCACTTGACATTTGGCGGAACGTTCATTAAAATTCGTATGTTCTAATATGCGCGGAGGAGAAGGTGTTTATGGTTCCGAAAACATATATTCCATCATTTAAGAATATTCAACAAAAGTGGTATGTCGTTGATGCCCAGGATTTAGTACTGGGTAGAATGGCCTGCCAAATTGCCAAAATCTTGTTAGGGAAGAACAAGTCGATGTATACGCCCTTCCTTGATACTGGCGATTTCGTTATTGTCGTCAATGCCGACAAGGTCCGGGTTACCGGGAAAAAACTCTCCAATAAAGTTTATCGACATCACACCGGTTATCCCTCCGGCTTTCGAGTAGAAACATTGGAGCATTTAATGAAAAGAAAACCCGAGGAAGTGATTCGTAAGGCAGTATGGGGGATGATTCCCCATCATAAACTGGGAAACCGCATTATTAGCAAATTAAAAGTTTACACTGGCGATTCCCATCCCCACGCAGCCCAAAACCCGATTCCTCTTGATCTAAGGAGTGAATGACGTGAGTATGGATATGAAGTATTACGCAACCGGGAGAAGAAAAACATCGATCGCTAAGGTATGGTTGACTTTGGGAAGTGGCAAAGTAGTTATTAATGGGAGAGAATTGAAAGATTATTTTCCCCAACCAGTGCTCCAAATACTAGCTACCCGTCCATTAGCCCTGACCGGGAGTGATAGTCGCTTTAACGTTAACGTCATAGTAGAAGGTGGGGGTTTAAGCGGCCAGGCAGGAGCCATGGCATTGGGTATTTCCAGATCATTGATCAAAATTGATGAAAATTTAAAACCAACCTTAAAAAAAGCCCGACTTTTAACTCGCGATCCTCGCATGAAAGAGCGGAAAAAATATGGTCAGCGGTCAGCACGGGCTCGTTTTCAATTCTCTAAACGGTAATATTTTTAATTATCGGAGCCCCCGAAGTCTGGGGGCTCTTTTTGTTTCAGGTGTTTTTTGGTTTTCCAAAATTCCCGGTAAAAATAAAAAAAACTTTGGTGGTGGTTGGGTTGTATCCACTTCTTGAAATTAATTTATCTAAGCTGAAACAAAATATCGAAACCCTTCAAAAAAAATGTTCCGAGTGGATGCTGAAACCAGTCGCTGTCACCAAAGGATTTTGTGCCGATTATAAAATAACTGACCTACTCTATGGCTCCGGAATTCGATCTTTCGCTGACTCAAATTTATCCAATCTCCTGAAATTGATCGACCGCTTTGGCCATAAAGCCCAATATCAATTAATCCGTCTTCCTATGAAAGAAGAAATCAATGTAATTATTGAGAACCAAATAATTCCCCTGGTTTCCCAATTGGAAATTCTCAACCTCTTTGCTCAGAAAGCCAAACAATTTCATGCCCAATCATCGGTTATCCTTGCTATCGAAACTGGTGATGGAAGAGAGGGATTTCTTCCCGAAGAAGTGTTGAATAATATTGACCAGATTGTTTCTTTGGATAATATTGCCATTATTGGTATTGGAACTTCTTTGGCTTGTTTAAGCGGAGTTCTTCCTCAAATAAAAACTCTTGAGGAATTAAGTTCTTTGAGAAATCAACTTCGGCTATTCCTGCATAATCCTCATCTTTTTATATCAGTGGGCGGAACGACTTTCTTTTCCCTTTGGGAAGAATGCTCCCAACCACCTCCGGTGGATCAGATTCGTTGTGGAGAAGCCTTTCTCTTCGGTAGTGATATTAGCAGAAAAAGAAATCTCAATTGGCTACAACAGGGAGCTTTCCATATCGAAGCTGAAATTGTGGAAATAAAAAACAAGCAACCTGACTCATCAGATCGAGGATTTGATGCTTTTGGTCGACCCGGTAAGATGTCCAGTGAAAAAAACTACCCTCGGAAACGAGCATTAGTTGCAGTAGGTCTCCAAGACATTGATGATACACAGTTATTTTTCGAGGACAGAAATGTTACAATAATTGGAGCAACCAGCAATTATTTGGTTTTAGATTGTGAGGAAAGTCAGCATGATTATCGGATTGGTGATTTAGTCCGGTTTCAAGCTGGGTATGGAACTGTATTGCGGGCATTTTTATCGCCCTATGTACAGAAACGCTACATTGAATGAGAAAGGATGGGTATTATGAGGTGGGTATTTAAAGGAAGAGATTTCTTAAGTCTATCCGACTATTCAGCTGATGAAATTTATTACCTTTTAGAAACGGCAATCGTTTTAAAGAGACGCTGGATGATAGGAGAGAAAATCGAAATCCTTTCTGGAAAAACCCTGGCCATGCTTTTTGAAAAACCATCTCTACGAACCCGGGTTTCTTTTGAAATGGCAATGCATCAACTGGGTGGGAAAGCTATGTATATTGGTCCCCAAGAAGTGGGCTTGGGGAAACGGGAAGCAATTAAGGATGTAGCCATGGTCCTTGACCGTATGGTTGATGCGATTATGATTCGTACTTTCAGCCATAATAATCTTATCCAGATGGCAAAGTATTCTCAAATCCCGATTATTAATGGACTTTCTGACCTTCATCATCCTTGTCAAATTTTAGGAGACATATTGACCATTTTAGAGAAAAAGGGGACTCTTAAAGGTCAAAAAATATCTTATTTTGGCGATGGAAACAATGTCTGTCATTCTTGGCTCGTAGCAGCTGGAGTCTTGGGGCTCAATCTCACCATCTGTTCTCCCAATAACTATCAACCACAAACCGAAATTTGGGATTGGGCTCAAGAGAAGGGAAGCAACTCAGGAGCAACTATAATTTATGAAGCCGATCCGGAGATGGCCGCTCAGGACGCCGATGTTATCTATACCGATGTCTGGGCAAGCATGGGAAAAGAAAGTGAAATGGAGGAAAGGATTCGTCATTTCCAAAAACTTCAGGTTAACCAAAATATCCTTGATAAAGCTCGATCCAATGCGATTGTTCTCCATTGCATGCCGGCTCACCGAAATCTGGAAATTACCGATGAGGTTATGGACGGCCCACGTTCAGTAGTTATTGATGAAGCCGAAAATCGACTCCATGCTCAAAAGGCTTTGCTGGCATTGATTATGAGTTAGCGGAGGAGTTATCTTTTGAATCTTTCTGTGCACTGGCGATGGACTATCGAACTTATTCTGATTTTATATTTGTCTTTTCGATTGTTTTCTATCACCAAGGGCACTTCGCTTTATTCGGTTTTAAAATTCCTCCTAATCTTATTCGTTATTGCCGGTTTAGCTAATTTTTCCGGGTTAAAAGAGCTTAATTTTATTTGGAAGATTATTCTTGTCGCCTATATAGGTGGAGCATTTATTGTTTTTCAGCCTGAGCTTCGCCGTCTCTATGTCAATCGGGCTTATCATCGCCCGGATAGTACTTCCCGTTTCTTTTTTCACAGCGAGGAAGATCGGACTAAGTTTATCGATGAAATTACCATTACTTGCCAAACTCTCTCTCGTAAGAAAGTTGGAGCTTTAGTTGTATTGGAGAGGAATAATGATTTACGGGATTTTCTTCAAACTGGTATCGCCATTGATGCTGTTTTTTCTTCTGAATTAGTTTATTCAATTTTTTTAACCGAATCACCACTGCACGATGGAGCGGTGATTATTAAAGAAAACCGGATTATTGCTGCCGGGTGCATTCTCCCTTTAGCAGAAAAAACCGAGGTTAAAAAATTAGTTGGAACCCGGCACCGAGCTGGAATAGGCATCACTGAGCAAACTGATGCTCTATCTCTGGTGGTTTCAGAAACGACCGGGAAGGTATCGATCGCAGTTCAGGGTAAAATGGCCTGGGACGTTGAGACGAGTACTTTGAAAAAAATGCTAAGAATTCTCTATCGAAAAATATGATTAAAATATCAGATATTATCAATTTGATCAAAAAAAGCTTGAAAAAATTCAAAACCTGGTATCATCATGACCGGGAAACCAAATGGTATGCTGTCGGTTTTGCTGTAGCACTATGGTTTTATCTATTAAGTGAAAACTATGCTCAAGTAGGATATAGCTGGCAAAAGGTGTGGAATCATTCAACAATTATTCCTATTACCACCACCCAGCAAACCTTACCAGGAGATACCATACCCGGTGCTATCCTTGAAGAAATAAAACCAATTGATAATGATAAGACGGTGAAGGGAGGAAATTAATTTGAAAAAGTATGACAGTAAAGACATTCGAAACGTGGGATTATTTTCACATGCTGGTGCAGGAAAAACAACTCTTGCCGAAACTTTGCTTTATCATTCAGGACTTATCTCCCGAAAGGGAAAAGTTGAGGAAGGAAACACGGTATCTGATTGGGAACCAGAAGAAATAAAAAGAGGAATATCAATCGACCTATCGGTACTCCCTTTTGAATGGCAGGGAAAGAAAATCAATTTGATTGATACTCCTGGATACGCAGATTTTGTTGGAAATGTTTTAGGTGCTCTTCGTGCAGTCGATTGTGGGTTAATCCCCGTTTGTGGAGTTTCTGGTGTTGAAGTTGGTGTAGAGCGAAGCTGGAAGTATTTAGAACAAAATCAGCTTCCGGTTTTTCTTTTTATCAACAAAATGGATCGAGAAGGTGCCAATTTTGATAAAGTTTTAAGTGAAATACAAAGTGAACTCTCGGCTAAAGCAACTCCTCTTTACATACCAATCGGCAAAGAAAGCAATTTTCAGGGTGTCGTCGATATTTTAGCCATGAAAGCCTTGTATTTCCAAGCTGATGGAAAATCATTTAAGGAAGACACCGTACCAGCCGACCTACAAAATCAAGCCCAAGAAATTCATGACTTCCTGGTCGAGAATATTGCTGAAACCAATGATGAGTTATTAAATATGTACTTGGAAGGACAAACCATCGAACCCGAGCTCCTTAAAGAAACTCTTCGCCAAGCGATTCTTCAGAGAAAGCTATTTCCAGTGTTATGTGGGTCCGGTTTAACCGATCGAGGAGTGTCTCTTCTCGGAGATGCTTTATCCCACTATGCCCCATCGCCTCTTGATCGTCCTCCCATCCAAGGAATAAATCCGAAAACCAAAGAAGAAGTTGAAAGAAAATGTAACGAAACCGAGCCTTTTTCAGCTTACGTTTATAAAATTATCAGCGATCCTTATGTAGGAAAATTGGCTTTAGTAAGGGTTTTTTCTGGAAAATTAACTTCTGATTCCCGTTTGTTCAACGCTTCCCGTGATACTGAAGAAAAAGTGGGGCAATTACTAACCCTACGAGGTAAAAACCAGGAATCGGTAACCGAAATTGGCCCGGGAGATATGGGTGCCATCGCTAAAATCAATGAAATCTATCTTGGTGATACACTTTCGGAAAAAGAAAAAACAATCGTTTTTGCCAATCTGGAATATCCCGAAGCGAATTATTTATCGAGCATCAAACCTCTTGGACGGGGTGATGAAGATAAGATCAGCTTAGGAGTCAGTCGAATGCTGGAAGAAGACCCTACCGTCAAAGAGGTTCGTGACCCTGATACTAAAGAAGATGTTCTCTATGGTTATGGGGATATTCATCTCGATGTATTAATCGAGAAAATGAAGCGAAAATTTGGAGTGGAAGTTGGTTTGGCCATTCCAAAAGTTCCTTATAAGGAAACCATCAAGGGAACCACCAAGGTGGAAGGAAAATATAAAAGACAATCAGGCGGAAGAGGGCAGTATGGCCATTGTTGGCTGGAACTTGAACCCCTTCCCCGTGGTAAGGGTTTTGAATTCGTCGATAAAATTGTCGGTGGAGCCATTCCTCGCAATTATATTCCATCGGTGGAAAAGGGCGTTCAGGAAGCAATGTTGGAAGGCGTTTTAGCGGGTTATCCGGTCATTGATATCCGAGTTATCGTTTACGATGGATCTTTCCATCCGGTTGACTCATCGGATATGGCATTTAAAATTGCCGGATCGATGGCTTTGAAAAAGGGATGCCTGGAATGCAATCCGGTTTTGCTTGAGCCAATTATGAACCTTGAAATCACCGTTCCCGAAGAATTTATGGGAGATGTTATCGGCGATATCAACAGTCGTAGAGGAAGAATCTTGGGGATGGATCCACAGGATGGCTATCAGCTTATCCGAGCTAATGTTCCTTTAGCCGAAATTTTCCGCTATTCAGTGGACCTTCGCTCCATTACCCAAGGGAGAGGGTCTTATAAAATGACCTTTTCCAACTATGAGGAAGTCCCAGCTCAGATTGCTGAAGGTATTATTCAAAAAGCCAAGAAAGAAAAAGAAGAGGCCGGATGAACCCAAAGATATACATTGGTATCGATCTCATCAATCTCACGAGAGTAAAAAAAACCCTTAGCCGATGTGGAGAAAGGTTTGTAAAACGAATTGCCACTTCAGCTGAGCTGGAATATTACTGTGACGTGAACGAGCGACGTTTTATTGAAGGAGTCGCTTCTCTCTTCGCTATAAAAGAAGCCGTTAAGAAAATCTTTCTTCAAAAGGATTTAAATCCAAACTGGAAACAGATTCAGGTTTTCCATCACTCTTCTGGAAAGCCTTGGGTTTCATTATCCGAGGAATCATTAAAACAAATATTTGAAAGTATATCCCTATCCCTTTCCCACACCGCTGAGATGGTGGTCGCTGTAGCGGTGGGTGTGGAAAGGCGTATAGATAACACTGAGGTCTAACAGTGAAACTGATTACTTCCGAATCCATGCAGAAACTGGAAAAAAGATTAGTCGAATCCTACCGGATCCCGGCTCAGCTGCTCATGGAGAATGCCGGGAGAAATATTGTCGACAAGATTAGACAAATTGGAATAGATAAATCCTGGAATCAGGTAGCAGTGGTCTGTGGTCCGGGTAACAATGGAGGAGACGGATTGGTCATTGCCCGCCATCTCAATCTTCGTTATCCGTTATTGCCTATCACCATTTTTTTGGTAGGAAATCCCGAGCGGCTGAAGAATGATACTGCTCTTAATTATGAAATCTGTCAGCGAATCGGTTTACCCATTCAGAGAGTATTCCCAGGAAATCCCCCCCGCTTTGATAAAGGAACTTTAATTATCGATTCCCTCTTTGGTACTGGATTATCGAAAAAGGTTGAAGGTGTTTTTCAAGAAGTAATCGATGCTATCAATGAAGCCAAGGAATCAATGATTATTGCCGTTGATGCCCCTTCGGGTGTCGATGCCACCTGGGGTAAAATCATGGGAAGGGCTGTTAAAGCTCATCATACCATTACTTTTGGAATGCTAAAGAGAGGCTTGGTGGTAGCTCCTGCTCGTGAATACTGTGGAACAATTCATCTCACTGATATCGGAATTCCCTTGGATCGAGAACCGGCAGATGTTCCCCAAGAAGGTTTTCTGATCACCCCTGATTTTATTCGTCCTTTTTTGCCTGAGAAAGCTTTTCTCAGTAATAAGATAAGTGCCGGGGTTGTTATGGTGGTTGCTGGAAGCCCGGCCATGACCGGAGCCGGCCTTTTAACCTGTCAAGCCGCCTATCGAAGCGGAGCAGGAATGGTTATTTGGGCAACCAATCATCAACTGGCACCTTTAGTGAAATCCTCTATACCTGAAGTGGTGAGCACCATTCTTTCTTCCAATAAAAAAAATACTCAATGGAAGTACTTACCTCATCATGCCGATGAAATATGTGAAGCCATCTTACAACGAAAATGCCGCTCAATTGCAATTGGTCCCGGATTAGGTTCGTCTCCAGCATCCAGATATTTTATTGAAAAAGTCATTGAAAAATCACCGATCAAGGGTGTAATTGATGCCGATGCTTTAAATGCTATTGCTGTTAACCGGGAGTTTTGGAAAAATCGTTTACAAGGTTGGATTCTTACTCCTCACGAAGGCGAAATGGGTCGTCTCCTTAACCGCTCGGCTTCTTCAATCGCTGAAAATCGAATCGCCGCGAGTTGTGCTTTGTCTCAATACTTTAACTGTATTACCGTTTTAAAGGGACCAGGAACCATAGTTGTATCTCCCCAGGGAGAAATTGCTATCAACCCAACGGGGAATCCCAATCTTGCTACTGCTGGAAGTGGAGACGTTTTAACCGGAATTATTGCAGCTTTTTTGGCTCAAGGTGGGTCTCCGTTTATCAGTGCCGTGACCGGCGTATTTCTCCATGGGTTATCAGCTGATTTATATCAAAAACAGTCTCCTCAACTTCTTGCCAGTGAACTAGCATCTTATCTACCATACGCGATAAAGGTGGTTAAAAATTGTGAATATCGATTACCCATTGTGGATGGAGATTGACTCACAATCGCTCCATAACAATTTTACTCGAATACTTCAACACCTAAGTATTCCCAATGCCTCTCGGATAATTGGAGTAGTCAAAGCTGACGCATACGGGCATGGTATAGAAAGCGTTTTGCTCCTTCAGAAGTGGGGCATGAATCGCTTTGGGGTTGCTACCGTTCAAGAGGGTGAAGCTCTCCGTCAATTAGGAATCAAAGGGACCATCTATTTATTAGGAGGATTCATTAACCAGGAAATTCCTGGGATTTTTAAAAATCACTTAACACCCGCCCTTTCCTCCCGAGAAGAATGGGATCAACTGAAATCTGCGGTTCAATTGAATCAACAAGAGCTGGAATTTCATTTAAAAATTGATTCGGGGATGTATCGAATGGGCTTTCTTCCGGAAGAACTGGATGAATCATTCATCAAACAAATGAGTCATCACCCCTATTTGCATCTAAAGGGAGTAATGACCCATTTTGCCAGTTCAGAAAATGATCCTACCTATACCCATCGGCAGTTTGAAATTTTTCAGAACTTTTTACAAAAAAAATTTCTTTCAGAACAGGTTTCAATTCAAAATTTAGAAAAGCATTGCTGTAACAGCGCTGGTTTCCTATTTTTCCCACATTATCACCTTGATATGGTGAGGGTAGGAATTGCGTTATTTGGTGTTTCACCCATCCAGGATCCTTCTCCAGTCCGTTCACTTGGTTTATCACCCGTGATGAGGATAAAAAGCCGGGTTAAACTTTTAAAACACCTTCCATCGGGATGTTGTATTGGGTATGGTGGAACCTGTATTACCGAACGTCCGACTCGGTTGGCAGTTATTCCTATCGGCTATGCTCAAGGGCTTTTGCGGCGCCTTTCAAACCGAATGGAGGTTTTAATCAAAGGACAACGAGCCAAATGCTTAGGAGTAATTTCCATGGATCAAATGATGGTAGATGTAACCTCTATCCCTGATGTGAAAAGGGGAGACCTGGTTACAATTCTCGGATCAGACGGACCTGATGAAATTCGAGCGGAAGAGATGGCTGCTTGGGCAGAAACCATTCCTCACGAAATTTTATGTAGTTTTATTCGGATTAAAAATCGGATTGTGGTATGACTCATCTTGATACTCTATTATCATCCAATGAAGACCAAACCATGAAAATTGCCAGCCATTTTACTCAGGAATATTTTCAGCCAGGAGTTCCTATTCTCTTATCCGGCCAGCTAGGTGCTGGAAAAACCTATTTTACCAAGGGAATCGCTGAAGCGCTGGGTATTTCCAGCCGGGAAGTGATTAGTCCAAGTTTTGCCTTAATCAATGAATACCATGGCCCAGTTTGCATTCTCAACCATATGGATTTTTATCGTCTTGAAAACTGGCAGGAGGTTGAGCAGTTGGGGATCGAGGAATATTTTACTTCAAATTCCTTTACTGTAATTGAATGGGGTGAACGATTTTTAGCTCATTTTCTTCCTCCTTATTATGTAGTCAAATTAACTGTTACCGATGAAAAAAACCGACTCATCGAAATCTTTTATCAAAATTATGGACAATAATCAAACAATACCAAATACTTTAGCCTTGGATACTAGCACTCCTTGGCTGACTTTAACTTTAGGAAATAGTGCTGAAGTTATCTATCAGCATCGTTCCCAGGTCATGACCGACCATTCCCGGGTTTTGATTCAATCTTTGGAGGAAATACAGAAAAAGGGATTCTTTTCAACCTTTCCACCAGAACGGATCGTTATCGGTCGAGGTCCTGGTTCTTTTACCGGTATAAAAATAGCCAATATCACCGGCCGAACTTTGGCATACAGCTTGAATTGTCCCTTATATGGATTTTCCACTTTGGAGATGTTAGCCCACCAGGGAAGTAAACTAATAACCCCTCACAAAGGCTTGATTATTCTTCCAGTTATTTTTCATAAGAAAAATGAAGTCTTCTGGTCAGAATTTAAACTAGGCTTTCAAAAACTACCGGATCACCAAGTCAAAATTCAAATCGGACCTTATTCAGATATTATAAAGCTTTATTCTTCTAAAGATGTTTTGATTATTACTCCTTGGCAGGAACTTTATAACCTTTTTCAAAACAATCAATTTCAGTGCCTTCACCCTGATAGTTCACAACCTGATTCCATCAACCTTATTGAATTAATTGAAAGCCGGGATATTCCTATTCAAAAAAATAATTCCGAATTCTTTGAAGAAAATACTCGACCTCTATATGGATCACGAGTCTTTGAACATGAATAATTCTCCTTTCCCAGCTGAACCCTATGTCATCGAAAAAATGAAACCAATCCATTTATCAGCAGTTTTAGCTATAGAAAAGAAATCTTTCCCCCAACCCTGGAGTTTTTCTCTTTTTATGAGTGAATTTACTAACCGACTGGCGACCTACCTGGTTCTTCGAATTAAGAGAAAAGTGATTGGATATATTGGTTATTGGTATCTTTTCGAAGAAGCCCACATTACCACCTTTGCCATTCACCCCGATTATCGCCGTCAAGGATTGGGGAAAAAATTCCTTCAATATGCTCTGAATTCAATTTTGAATCAGGGTTGTCAGGAAGTTTTTCTTGAGGTAAGAGTTTCTAATTTCCCTGCCCAAAATCTTTATCGTTCACTGGATTTTACTGCCATTGGAATTCGAACAAAATATTACAGTGATGGTGAAGATGCTATTATCATGAAAAAAATCATCAGCAAAGAAGGTTAAAAAGAAAGGATTGTTATGTACTGCTTGGCAATTGAAACCAGTTGCGACGATACTTGTGTCGCTATTATAAAAAATGGGTATACCATCCTCTCCAATGTAATATCCAGTCAAATCGATATTCATCGTCGTTTTGGTGGAGTTGTTCCAGAAGTCGCATCCCGACGCCATTTGGAATATTTGATTCCGGCTTTAGAACAGGCCTTGCAACAGGCTAATCTTACTCTTAAAGAAATTGATTTGTTCGCAATAACTCGTGGTCCAGGATTAACTGGATCTCTTCTTATGGGACTATGCATGGGGAAGACTCTTTCTATCCTCAATCAAAAACCATTTATCGCTGTCAATCATTTGGAAGGACATCTTTTTGCTTCTCGATTGGATCATCCAGATATTACCCCGCCTTTCATTTCACTTATCGTTTCAGGAGGACATACCGAGTTAACTGTGGTCCAAGACTGGGGCAAATATGTCCATTTAGGACGGACTCGTGACGATGCAGCCGGTGAAGTATTTGATAAGATTGCCAAATACCTAAATATCGGTTATCCTGGCGGTCCTTTAATTGATAACCGGGCAAAAAACGCCAATCCGACTCGTTTTCATTTTCGGGGAGGATTAGAAGATCAAGAAAATTATGATTTCAGCTTCAGTGGTCTCAAAACTGCTGTGGTACGAATGTACGACCAGCTTCCAGACTCTTCCAAAAAAGATGAAAATATAATTAACGATCTTTTAGCATCCTTTCAACGAAGTGTTGTACGTACCCTCTGGAAAAAAACCATCCGAGCTATTAAAAAAACCGGTATTCGAAGGGTATCGCTGGGCGGTGGAGTAGCAGCCAACAGCTCGCTTCGTTCTCTTTTTTTACAAAAAGGATTCCAGCATAATATAAAAGTTTATCTCCCATCGCCAACTCTATGTACTGATAACGCAGCCATGATAGGAAGTAGTGGCTCTTTTCATTTTTCCTTAGGGAAAACCAGCCCCCTCGATTTAGAACCTGATCCCCAGTTGCGATTGGGAGAAGTATAAAGCTTAATAGTTAATATTTCTCAATTAATAGTTATTTTTTGATCACTGACACTGCTTTATTCTGTAGCGAGTAGGAATTGATTGAATTTTCAGGTGTGTTTGATTAATATATTATAATAAATTTTTAAATGAACCTATAGGTTTTTTTCTTCCTTAACGTTATAATATATTTTTGTTGTTGATTTCTAAGAAACTAAAGCCAGTCTAATTCACTCCGCTTTAGATTTCGATGCATTGCCAGACTTTTCCCCCGAGAATAGTCTGATTTTTTCCTTAAAATGGAAATAATCTATACGATAAGATAGAAGGGAAGGTGTCATTAATGCCAAAAAAACTCATTTTCGATGAAGAAGCCCGCCGTACTTTAGAAAAAGGGGCTAATATTATTACCGACACGGTAAAGCTGACCTTAGGCCCTAAAGGTCGAAACGTCATCTTAGAAAAAAAATTCGGGGCACCAACGATTACCAATGATGGGGTTACTATTGCTCGAGAGATTGAGGTCAAAGACCCTTTTGAAAATATCGGGGTAACTTTGGTCCGAGAAGTTGCTACTAAAACCAATGATATAGCTGGTGACGGAACTACCACCGCCATGGTCCTTGCTCAAAAAATGATCCACAATGGATTGAAAAATGTCACTGCTGGTTATAATCCAGTTTTTCTTAAAAATGGTATGGATAAAATTCTCGTCCAAATCGTCAATAAGATTAACCAAAACAGCATCCCAATTGATGATCAAAAGTCTATCGCTCAGGTTGCCTCCATTTCCGCAAAAGACCAGTCAATTGGTCAAATCATTGCTGAATCCATAGAAAAAGTAGGTAGAGATGGAGTTATTACTGTAGAAGAATCCAAGTCAACCGATACTACCCTTGAGGTGGTTGAAGGAATGCAGTTTGATCGAGGCTACCTATCTCCTTATATGGTAACCGATCAAGAGAGAATGGTTTGTATTCTGGAAAATCCCTATATTTTGATTACTGATTCTAAAATTAGCTCCATTCAAACGCTGCTCCCCATACTCCAGCAGGTCGTCCAAACCGGAAAACCTCTATTGATCATTGCCGAAGATTTAGAAGGCGAAGCCTTAGCGACTTTAGTGGTCAATCGGCTTCGTGGTGCACTCAACGTTGCAGCAGTAAAAGCGCCAGCTTTTGGAGATCGACGAAAGGAAATCCTTCATGACCTGGCTATTCTTACTGGTGGACAGGTTATTTCCCAGGAAATGGGAATGAAATTGGAGAAAGTCACCATAGATCTTTTAGGAAAGGCCGGATCGGTAAAAATCAACAAAGACAACACTATTATTGTTGACGGCCAAGGAAGTCCCGATGATATAAAAGCTCGAGAAAAAGAAATCCGAGTTCAAATTGAAAAGACCGATTCCAGTTATGACCGTGAAAAACTTCAAGAACGATTGGCAAAGTTAATTGGAGGAGTTGCGATCATCAAGGTAGGGGCTCTATCCGAAACCGAACTCAAAGAAAAGAAACATCGAGTTGAAGACGCTCTCTCAGCAACTCGTTCGGCTATCGAGGAAGGAATCATCCCTGGAGGGGGATCATTGCTTCTGCATATTAGACAAGAAGTCTCCGTCGATAACCTGTCTAATGATGAGCAAGTTGGCGCTCTAATCGTTTTGAACGCCTTGGAAGAACCTCTAAAAAGAATCGCAGAAAATGCTGGATATCAAGGGAATATTATTGCCAGTAAGGTTCGAGGTCTGGATAAAAAAATAGGTTTCAATGCTATGACCGGTGAATTTGTTGACATGGTCAAATCGGGAATAGTTGATCCCGCCAAGGTTACCCGAGCAGCTCTCCAAAATGCAGTGAGTATTGCCTCTTTAGCCTTGACCACTCAAACCATCATTGCCGAACACAAAGAAGAAACACCAGAGTAAAAACTGTAAACTATCCGGGTAATCCAACTGCAAGGGTCACTGGAAAACTCGGATAGTTCTTTTATAATTAATTCAAGTGTGTTATTTTGATAATAACGAAAGGATACCCCTTCAAGGAGGGGGATATTTGAATACTCTTTCCATTATCAAACAACTTCAAAATGTTCTTTTGAGTTGGGGTGCCCCCTGGTGTTTTCCCCCCTTTCAAATTGGAGAGGAGTTGTATCCTACTTATTTATACCTACTCAGTAGCTGATATCTTATCTCAAAGAGGGGTAAAGAAAAGCGTTAAACGTATTTATTCAATTGTAATAGATTTGTGAATCTATACTTGGTTTTTAATACTGCTGAGATGAACGGAGGAAGGTGAAACCCATGCATGAAGTGTCATTAGGAAAATACCGAATGGCTCGAATGACTTACGGGTTTGATGAAATTTCCTTGGTTCCTGGACTTCGAACCATTGACCCGCTAGATATTGACCTGAGCATCTCAATTGGGAATAGGCATCTCAACCTCCCCATACTTGGAGCAGCCATGGACGGAGTAATTGATCCGATTATGGCTGTAACTATGGGAAAATTGGGTGCCATGGGAGTTCTCAATCTGGAGGGTATTTTCTGTCGTTATCAAGATCCCTACCCCTTGATTTCCACGTTTATTCAAAAATCACGAGAAGAAATCACTAGTTACTTGCAAAAAACTTATCAAGAACCAATTCAAAAATCACTGATAAAAGAACGAATCGAGCAAATTAAATCCCAGGGTGTTCTTACCGCCGCATCAGTTACTCCTTCTCGAGCTCAAACCTTAGGTATTGCTGCCATCGAAGCAGGACTTGATATCTTGGTCATCCAGTCCACAGTCACCACTCGGGAATTTTTATCTTCTCGCAGTGCTGCTTTCGATTTAAAAAGCTTTTGCCAGGACCTTCCCATACCGGTGATCGTCGGGAATTGTGCAACCTATGAAGTAGCTCTTGAATTAATGAAAGCTGGTGCTTCAGGAATTCTGGTGGGTATCGGACCAGGTGCTGCCTGTACTACCCGTGCTGTATTGGGAATAGGTATTCCTCAAATTACGGCCACGATTGATGCTGCTGCTGCCCGCTATGACTATTGGAAAGAAACCGGTCGGTATGTTACAGTCATTACCGATGGAGGAATGAGAGTTGGTGGTGACGTTGCCAAAGCAATTGCCAGCGGTGCTGACGCCGTCATGCTTGGTTCTCCTTTAGCCTCGGCGCAGGAAGCTCCTGGCCAAGGTCATCACTGGGGAATGGCAACCCCTGACCCCAATCTTCCCCGCGGCACGTTGGTTAATGTTGGCATTAAAGGAACCTTAAAAGAAATTTTACTTGGACCTAGTCATGTCACCGACGGAACGATGAATTTTATTGGTGCCTTGAGAGGCTCAATGGGTTCTCTAGGTGCTCAAAACATCAAAGAAATGCAGCAAGTCCCTATCGATATATCTCCGAGCATTTGGACTGAAGGAAAATTTCTTCAGAAAATTCAGGGAGTCGGCATGGGGAGGTCATAATGGACAAAATCGTTATTTTAGATTTTGGTTCCCAATATACCCAGCTTATTGCCCGAAGAATCAGAGAGTATCAGGTTTATTGTGAGATCTGGCCTTATCACTTGAAAGAATGCGATTTGAATAGTTCCGATATCAAAGGGATCATTCTCTCAGGAAGTCCCTATAGCGTTGCTGATCCTCGTGCTCCTCAGCTGGAAGAGATGATTCTCAAATCCAATAAACCACTATTGGGGATATGTTACGGTCTTCATCTTTTAGTGAAAACCTTAGGTGGCAAGGTGGTCCAATCTCAAACTCGGGAATATGGAAAAGCTCTCCTGACAATTTTGGAAAAAAGAGGTATTTTTGAAGGTTTTGGAAATGAAATGGTTTGCTGGATGAGCCACGGTGATAGCGTTAAAGAAATCCCACCACAATTTCAATGTATTGCTCGAACCGAAACCTGTGATTATGCTGCCATTGTTGACGATCAGAGAAGAATTTGGGGAATTCAGTTTCACCCTGAAGTGTCTCATACACCCTTAGGAAAAGAGATTTTATCCAACTTCATTTTTAACGTCTGTGGTTGTTCCTCGGATTGGACTGCAGAATCAATCATTAAACAACAAATACAATGGCTCCGCAATACTACTCAAAAGGAAAAAGTAATCTGTGCTTTAAGTGGTGGAGTTGATTCAGTGACTGCAGCAGTTTTGACTTATCGAGCGATCGGTGACCAGCTGAGCTGTATCTTTGTGAATAACGGTTTGATGAGAAAGGGTGAGCCAGAACACGTTCTCCGAAATATGGAAGCCTTATTAGGGAAGGGACGGGTTATTGCCGTCGATGCCAAAGACCGTTTTTTAAATGAACTCCAGGGTGTCGTCGACCCAGAACAAAAAAGAAAAATCATCGGCCGGGTATTTATCGAAGTTTTTGAAGAAGAAGCCCGAAATTTAGGTGATGCCACTTGCTTACTCCAGGGCACTACTTATCCTGATGTTATAGAAAGTATCTCGGTTTGCGGGCCATCGGTGAAAATCAAAAGCCACCATAATGTTGGCGGGCTTCCTGAACTGATGCACCTTCGGGTAATCGAACCTTTGCGATTCCTTTTTAAGGATGAAGTTCGACAATTAGCATTAGAATTAGGCATTCCTGATGAGATTGTTTGGCGACAGCCGTTTCCAGGTCCGGGTCTTGCAGTCAGAATTATTGGTGAAGTGACCGAAAACCGACTGGAAATTTTACGGGATATGGATTACATCATCTATCAAGAGTTGAAAAATTCCCCAATTTTCAAAAAACTATGGCAATCTTTCGGAGTGTTGGTTCCAGTTCGAAGTGTAGGAATCATGGGGGATGAAAGAACTTATAAGTATGTTGGTGTTCTTCGTGCCGTCATGAGCGAAGATGGAATGACTGCCGATTGGGCAAAAATCTCCTATGAAACCTTAGACATTATCGCCCGCCGAGTAGTGAATAAAGTTGCTGGTATTGGGCGGATGGTTTTTGATATTACTTCTAAGCCACCAGCAACTATTGAATGGGAATAGAAATTCAATAACATATAAATAATATAGGAAAAATAAAGAGGAGGAATATTCATGCCTCTCGCAATCATCTCCGGCACCCATTGGGGTGACGAGGGAAAAGGAAAAATGGTAGATTTTATCAGCCAAAAAGCCAATATGGTCATTCGAGCTCAAGGAGGGAGCAATGCCGGACACACTGTCGTCGTTGAAGCTAAAAAATACGTCTTTCATCTTATACCATCAGGCATTCTTCATCCTGGGATAAAATGCATTTTAGGAGATGGTATGGTCATTGACCCCGCCGATCTTCTGCAAGAAATTCAATTCCTGCGTGATAATGGATGGGAAGAATCACTGTCAAGACTGTTCATTAGTGAAAAAGCCCACCTGGTCATGCCTTATCATCGTTTATTCGATCAGCTCCAGGAATCTTTTCGTCAAAGTTCCCGAATCGGGACTACCGGTCGAGGAATCGGTCCTGCCTATGAGGATAAAGTTGCCCGATGGGGAATTCGAGCTGTCGACCTTTTAAACCTGGATACCTTTAAAAAAAAGCTCCAACTGGTTTTAAATTATAAAAATGCCATTCTGGAAAAGGTTTTTCAGAAACCTCCACTTTCTTTCAAAGAAGTTTTTGAACAATTTGAAAAATATTCTGATCAATTAAAACCGTATATCGTCAATACTTTACCTATTATTTACGATGCTCTTGCTTCCCATCAGAATCTGGTTGTTGAAGGAGCCCAGGGCACAATGTTGGATTTAGATCATGGAACCTATCCTTACGTTACCTCCTCCCACCCAGTAGCTGCCGGCTCATTGCTAGGAGCCAGCTTAGGTCCCCTTTCTAATATCCAGTCGGTTGGAATCTGCAAAGCCTATACTTCTCGAGTAGGAGAAGGACCTTTCCCCACCGAATGTCTCGATCAAACCGGTGAAACTCTGCGTGAACAAGGAGGAGAGTACGGATCCACCACTGGTCGGCCAAGGCGCTGTGGTTGGTTGGATGGAGTGGTGCTCAAGTATGCAACTCGGATTAATGCCCTGACCTCTCTGGTAATAACCAAACTTGACGTCTTAGGTGGCTTTTCGAAAATTTTCTTTTGTACTCATTACCGTATTGGTAACCAAGTAACTTCGGAACTTCCAACTGATCCTTTCGACTGGGAAATCGCTCAACCGGTTTATCAAGAATTGGAAGGGTGGGAGAGCGACATCTCAAAAATCCAGTTTTATAATGACCTTCCCCGGGCTACCCGTGATTACATTGAACTTATAGAAGATTTTATAGAAATCCCAGTGGCAATTCTCTCGGTTGGTCAAGATCGAAGTTCCACCATTGTCCGGAAAGAAATCTTTTAAAAAGGCGGTTTTCCAAGTATGGAAAGCAACACCATCCGTCAAGAAATTAAAAAACTAAGAGAAATAATACGCCAACACGACTATCGGTATTATATTATTAATCAACCAACGGTTACTGATGATGAATATGATGCCTTAATGAGAAAACTACAGGAATTGGAAAAGATCCATCCTGAATATCTAACCCCCGATTCACCTACACAACGGGTTGCCGGTAAACCTCAGGATGGTTTCCCACCTTTCCTGCATTCTCAACCGCTCCTGAGTCTTAATAATGCTGTTTTAGAAGATGATGTTCGTGAATTCGATCAACGGCTCCAAAGACTTCTGAAACAAAACCAAGTTGAATATGTGGTTGAATTAAAAATTGATGGTTTGGCAATCAATCTCAGGTATGAAGAAGGGATTCTTACTCATGGAGCTACCCGGGGAGATGGAACTACCGGTGAAGATGTAACTCCTAACATTCGGACCATTAAAACCATCCCTCTTCGCTTATTGGGTGACAAAATTCCCGAGGTTATTGAAGTCCAGGGTGAAATATTTATGGGAAAAAACGCTTTTAACCGTCTCAACCAAGAAAGAACTGCTAAAAGCGAACCTCCCTTTGCCAATCCTCGTAATGCCGCTGCTGGTTCACTTCGTCAGCTTGACCCACGAGTGACAGCTACCCGGGAACTTCAATTGTTTGCTTATGGAGCAACTTTGATTGAAAGCAGCTATTCACCTACCACCCAATGGGAACTTCTAACCTATTTAAAAAAATTGGGATTCAAAGTTAATCCCCACATTCAATTAGTATCCTCCATAGAAGAAGCCATTCATATCCATCGCAAGTGGGAAAGTGAGCGAAAGCAATTAGAATATGAAATCGATGGATTGGTCATTAAACTCAATTTCCTTACCGATCGGAGCCGTTTAGGAACAACCAGCAAGAGTCCCCGTTGGGCAATTGCGTACAAATTCGAAGCAACAACCGAGCTAACCAGAGTCCTCGACATTGAAGTTAACGTAGGGCGGACGGGAACACTTACTCCAGTTGCTTTATTAGAACCAGTTAATATCGGTGGAGTTATAGTAAAGCGAGCTACTCTTCATAATGAAGACGAAATGAAGAGGAAAGATGTCCGGATTGGCGATTGGGTTTTGGTTGGTCGAGCCGGAGATGTCATCCCCGAAGTGGTTCGGGTTATTTCAGAACAAAGAACCGGTTCGGAAATTATTTTTCAAATGCCCTCAACCTGTCCAGCGTGTCATGCTCCAGTAAAAAGAGAAGTCGGAGAAGCCGCTTGGAAATGTGTCAACCTAAATTGTCCAGCTCAGCGGAAGGAGAAAATTATTCATTGGGCTTCACGGGACGCTATGGATATTGAAGGGCTGGGGGAAAAATTAGTCAACCAACTTATTGAGACCAGTTTAGTTCAAACCCTTTCCGATCTCTATCGCTTGAATATCGAGGAATTAATTGATTTGGAGCGAATGGGACCTAAGTCAGCAGGTAATCTGATTCAAGCCATTGATCGGTCAAAAAGAAAAGAATTAGCTCGATTTATCTATGCTTTGGGAATTCCTTTTGTCGGCTCCCATGTTGCCCAGATTCTCACCAATCATTTCTCTTCTTTAGAACAGATTATCGAAGCATCAGAGGATCAATTTCTAATCATAGATGGAATCGGTCCTAAGGTCTCTCAATCAATACTCAATTTCTTTTCTATTCCTGAGAATCTGACTTTGCTCAAGGAATTAAAAGCCCTCGGTGTCCATCCTATCCAGAAAAAAAAGGAAAAATCGGTAAAACCCCAAGAATTTTTTCAGGGAAAAACGTTTCTTTTTACCGGAACTCTCAGTCATTTTACTCGAAAAGAAGCTGAGGATCTGGTCGTTTCCCGAGGAGGGAAAGTTGCTAAAGCCATTTCTTCCCAGGTTAATTATCTAATAGTGGGAGAACAACCTGGTTCAAAACTCCAACAAGCGATAAAAAAGAACATTCCTCTTTTAACTGAATCGGAGTTCGAGGAGAAAATCCAATCGGATTTTTGAAAAGAGGAAAGCTTTTCACTATAATAGTATGGTATTGTATGACAACATCAGATTCATCAAAGAACTAAATACAGTTATTGATAACAGAATATACCCCCCGCAGGAAAGGAGTGGGTCGATTGCCAGAGACAATTTCATTGTCGGAAATAAAAAAAGTCGTTGCTCTTGCCAAGCTGTCCATTCCCGATATCGATTTGGAACAGTTTTTCTTAGAAATCAATGATATCCTTTCACATTTTGATAAATTGAATCGTCTTGAACTCAAGGAGGTTTCACCCACTTCACACATCTCCTGGAGCCAACCACCATCTAATCCCGACGAGCCTCGAGAATGGATGGGAGGAGAAGAGCTATTTTCCCAGGCACCAGCCGTCATCGATCAATATTTTATTGTGCCAAAAGTGGTTGACAAACAGGAGGAATAAAATGAATATCGATACTGTTAAAAATTTTACTGTTGAAGACTATCAGAATGCTTATAAGAATGAAGAAATCTCCCCGACTGAAATCACCCAACTCTTTCTGGATCGTATTCATCTTCTTGACCCTTCCCTCCGAGCATTTTTGACGATTGATGAAACCGGTGCCCTGCAACGGGCTCGGGAGTTGGAAGAAAAAAAATTCGGAGAAGCTGAATTTCCTCCTCTCTATGGTATTCCCATAGCCATTAAAGACAACATTTGCATCCAAGGATTGCCGACTACTTGTGGATCGAGAATTCTCAGTAATTACCATTCACCTTTTGATGCGACCGTTATTGAAAAAATAAAAAAAGCGGGCGGTATTTTTTTAGGAAAAACCAACATGGACGAATTCGCCATGGGTTCTTCAACTGAAAATAGCGGTTTTGGGCCAACCAGAAATCCTTTCGATCCCAATCGAGTACCCGGCGGTTCCAGCGGGGGATCAGCGGCAAGTGTGGCTGCTCTTGAAGCACCATTGGCGCTGGGTTCTGACACTGGTGGATCAGTCCGTCAACCAGCGGCTTTCTGTGGAATTGTGGGACTGCGTCCCACTTATGGTCGAGTCTCACGTTATGGGTTAATTAGTTTCGCTTCTTCCCTTGACCAAATTGGAACCCTCACTCGTAGCGTCCAAGATAGTCGGGCACTTTTTTCAGTGATCAGTGGTCAAGACGACCGGGATTCGACCTGTGCTCCTTATCCTCCTTTCTCTTCATCCGATTGCCTTCCCGAGGATGAGATTAAAAAAATGAAGGTGGGAGTTGCCAAGGAATATTTCTCCACTGGAATAGATCCCTCTATTACCCAGCGAATTCAAGAAGTCCTCAACATTCTCGCCAAGGAAGGATTCGAAGTGGTAGAGGTTTCACTCCCTCATACCGATTACGCTTTGGAAGCCTATTATATCGTAGCCCCAGCTGAAGCTTCTTCCAATTTAGCCCGCTATGATGGTATTGCTTATGGTTATCGGTGCCATCATCCCCTCAATCTTCAAGACCTCTATACTCGAACCAGAACCACCGGCTTTGGTAAAGAAGTACTTCGCCGGATTATTTTAGGTACCTATTGTTTAAGTTCAGGATATTACGATGAATTCTACCTCAAAGGAATGCAGGTTCGTACTTTGGTAAAAAAGGACTTTGAAGAGAGTTTTGAGAAATGCGACATCCTTCTCACTCCAACAACACCCAGTATGCCTTTTAAGTTTGGAGAAAAGAGCCATGATCCCTATCAAATGTACTTAACTGATGTTTTTACCATTCCTTCAGCTATGGCGGGCATTCCGGCTCTTTCGCTTAATTGTGGGTATCACCAACATCTTCCCATAGGATTGCAGATCTTAGGAGCACCTTTTCAGGAAGGAAAAATATTTAGTTTTGCTTCCTTTTTAGAAAAAATTCTCTCGATTTCACCTCCCGATATTGGTTCGATTCATTCCAAAAAGGAGGTGCTTTGATGAGTGCTTGGCATATTACCATAGGTTTAGAAGTTCACTGTCAGCTTCTCACCCAGGCAAAACTCTTTTGCCAATGCGGAACCGATTACATCGGCAAACCACCGAACAGCTTGGTATGTCCAGTTTGTTTGGGGCTTCCAGGTTCATTACCAGTTATGAATCACTACGCCATGCAACTGGCCATTCGAACGGCTTCTTCACTTCACTGT
Organism: Candidatus Atribacteria bacterium ADurb.Bin276; assembly: GCA_002069605.1. Classification (NCBI taxonomy): domain Bacteria; kingdom Pseudomonadati; phylum Atribacterota; class Atribacteria; order Atribacterales; family Atribacteraceae; genus Atribacter; species Candidatus Atribacter allofermentans. The sequence continues at coordinate 101,097 of MWBQ01000021.1, read as the reverse complement.
CAGTTGCTCCCGAAGGTAGTTTTTCACCGAAAAAACTACTTTTATCCCGATCTTCCCAAGGGGTATCAAATCTCTCAATATGACCTTCCTATTGGTGTTAATGGTTACTTTGAGTTTTTAACCCAGGGTGAAAAAAAACAGGTTCGGATTAAACGAGTCCATATTGAAGAAGATGCCGGAAAACTCATCCATGAAGGAATCAATCTTCCTGAAAACAGTTCAGGTGTAGACTTTAACCGTTGCGGTATCCCTCTGGTTGAAATAGTCACCGAACCCGACCTTCATCACTCCGAAGAAGCCCGGGATAGTTTAATCGCTCTTCGGGATTTGGTGCGATTCATCGAAGTCAGCGATGGGAATATGGAGGAAGGATCATTACGATGTGATGCCAATATATCCATTTCATCCCATCCCGATCAAATGGGAGCCAAGGTCGAGGTTAAAAATATGAATTCTTTCCGTTCGGTATTCCGGGCATTGGAATATGAAATTGATCGGCAAAAAAGATGTTTAGAAGAGGGGAATTGTGTTCCGCAAGAAACTCGTCATTGGGATGAAATCAATGAAGTAACTGTTTCTTCCCGGGGGAAAGAAGATGCGGAAGATTACCGTTACTTTCCCGATCCCGATCTTCTCCCTTATCTAGTTCAGGAAGAAGTTATTCAACAAATCGAATCATCACTTCCGGAACTCCCCTTAGAACGAAAGGAAAGATTTATGATTGATTTTGAACTTACTGAGCAAGACGCCAATGTTCTGGTTCAAGATAAATCGTTGGCCGATTTCTTTGAAATTTGTATACAGGAATTAAATAAACCAAAATTTATTGCCAATTGGACCATAACTGAAGTCCTAAAAAATCTGAATGCTCTTGATATAGATATTAAGCAAAGCAAGATTACTCCTTCATCTTTTATGGAATTACTCAAGATGATTGATAAAAAAGAAATCAGCGGGACCATTGCCAAAACTATCCTGGAAGAGATGTTTCAAACCGGGGGTCGAGCTAAAGAAATCATGGCAAAGAAGGGAATTTCTCAAATTAACAGTGAAAAAGAAATTGAAAAAATTGTTCGTCAAGTCATCGAACAAAATCCACAAAGTGTTGCTGATTTTTTAGGTGGAAAAGAAAAAGCCTTTCATTTTCTTATTGGTCAAGTCATGAAAACCACTCGAGGGCAAGCTAATCCCGATCTAGTAAAAAGCATCCTCAATAAAGAATTATCGGCCGAGGGATAACCAAATGAACTTTACTCACCTTCATCTCCATACCGAATACAGCTTATTGGATGGATCGATTCGCATTCAAGAACTTCTCCAAAAAGCACGAGAAACCGGTATGGAATCGATAGCTATCACCGACCATGGTGTGATGTATGGAGTCATCGATTTTTATAAGCAAGCTCAGAATGCCGGCATCAAACCGATAATTGGATGTGAAGCTTATATTGCCCCCGGCAGTCGTTTTGAGAAAACTATAACTAAGGGTGAAGAAAATGCTTTTCATTTAGTTTTACTGGCTCGCAATCAAACCGGATATCAGAATCTGGTTAAGCTGGTGAGTTTAGGGTTTCTTGAAGGATTTTATTATAAACCCCGTATCGATCGGGCTTTGTTACAAGAGCACTCGGAAGGCCTCATCGCTCTCAGCGCCTGTTTAGCCGGGGAAATTCCCTCGCTCATTTTAGCTGGGAAGCAAAAAGAGGCTGAAAATTTAGCAGCTGAATACCGTGAACTTTTCGGAAGTGATTCTTTTTATTTAGAGCTGCAAGAAAATAAAATTCCCGAACAAACTCAGGTTAATCGGGCTTTGATTCAAATTGGAAAAAAACTCAATATCCCATTTGTAGCAACCAACGATTCTCATTATCTCAACCAGGAGGACGCCCGAGTCCATGAGATTATTTTGGCTATTCAAACCGCTACCAATCTCAATGACCCAAAAAGACTCCGTTTCCCCACTCAAGAGTTCTTTCTTAAAACTCCGGAAGAAATGATCCGGGACTTTTCCTCAGTTCCTGAAGCGATTGAGAATACCCAAAGGATTGCCGAATCGTGTGAGGTAAAATTGGAGTTGGGCCAGGTTCTCCTACCGGAATTTTCCGTTCCTGAGGGATTTGATGTTCCTGGATACCTCCGACATCTTTGCCTTGAGGGGCTTCAACATCGTTATGGAGATCCACCCCCTGAAAAAGTCAGAAACCAATTAGAATATGAATTAACCGTTATTAATAATATGGGTTATGATGCTTATTTTTTGATTGTATGGGACTTTGTCAAATATTCTCGAGAGAAGGGAATCATGGTTGGACCGGGAAGAGGATCAGCGGCTGGTAGTTTAGTTTCCTATTCTCTTGGAATAACCAATATTGATCCCCTTCGTTATGGGCTTTTATTCGAACGTTTTCTGAATCCAGAACGAATTAGTATGCCTGATATTGATATCGACTTTTGCTTTGAAAGAAGGGGAGAGGTCATTGACTACGTTTCCAATAAATATGGACACACCCATGTTGCTCAAATCATTACCTTTGGCCGCATGATGGCTCGAGGGGCGGTTCGTGATGTGGGTCGGGCTTTGGGCTGGAGCTATGGAGAGGTTGATAAAATCGCCAAGCTCATTCCAGGAGCGCCGGGTGTGACTCTTGAAAGGGCAATCGATACCAACACTGAATTAAAAAAACTGGTTAAAAATGATTCAAACGTTGCCCAACTTTTAGAAATCGCCCAAAGAATTGAAGGGCTCTGTCGCCACGCTTCGATGCATGCTGCCGGAGTAGTAATTTCCCATAAACCCCTTACCGAGTATGTTCCTCTCCAAAAAATGAGCAACAATGAAATCGTTACCCAATTCGATATGGACACTTTAGGTGAGTTGGGTTTGCTCAAGATGGATTTTTTAGGTTTAAGAACCCTTACCGTCATTGAACGAACTTTAAATATAATTAAAAAAACCGCTCAAAAAGAAATTAATCTGGATACCATTGCTCTTGATGACCAAGAAACCTATGAATTATTAGGGCGGGGAGAAACAACCGGAGTATTCCAACTGGAAAGCTCTGGTATGAAGGAACTTCTAAAAAGATTCCACCCCACTGTGATTGAAGAATTGACGGCGCTTTTAGCCCTCTATCGACCTGGGCCATTGGGAAGTGGAATGATTGATGATTTCATTAAAAGAAAACATGGGAAGGTTAAAGTAACTTATCCTCACCCAAGTTTGGAAGAGATCTTGAAAGAAACCTATGGTGTCATTCTCTACCAGGAGCAGGTCATGAAAATTGCCAGTGAACTAGCAGGTTTTACCCTGGGTCAGGCCGATATTCTCCGTCGAGCCATGGGAAAGAAAAAAGCCGACGTTATGGAGCAACAAAGAGACCGGTTTATCCAGGGAGCCAAAGAAAAAGGTCACGACCCCAAAACCGCTGCCGAGATTTTTGACCTTATAGAATATTTTGCTGGATATGGTTTTAACAAGTCACATAGTGCCGCTTATGCTTTTATATCCTATCAAACTGCCTATCTCAAAGCCCATTATCCCACCGAGTATCTCACCGCTTGCCTTACCAGTATTCAGGAAGATACTGATAAAATTGCTAAATTTATTATGGAAGCTCGCCGACTATCCATCAAAATACTTCCACCTGATGTCAACGAGAGTTTAGCCAATTTTACCGTAGTTGGGGAAAAGAAAATCCGATTTGGACTGGCAGCGATTAAGAATGTTGGCGAAAACGCCGTGAACGAAATTTTAACTCGGAGAAAAGAAGCTCGTTTTCAAAATATATTCGACTTTATGGAACGGGTCGATCAAAGAGTAATTAACAAACGGGTTGTCGAAAGCCTCATCAAAGCCGGAGCTTTCGACAGTCTTCATCACAATCGAAATCAACTCTTCAGCTCCTTAGAAGAAATTATCCATTTTTATGCCAAACGAAAAAAAAGAAATCAACCTCAACAGGCTACACTTTTTGGCGATTTGAAACCGATCATGCAAGAAACACTTACCCTCAAGGAAGTCTCAGAATTTCGAACTCGAGACCTGCTCGCCATGGAAAAAGAAATAATCGGCCTTTATATCAGTGATCATCCAGTTAGAAATGCTCTTGCCTCCTACACATTTTTAAATGTCATTCCCTTTGAACAAGTTCAAATGATGAAGGAAAAAGCTGCGGTTCGGATTATGGGAGCCATCGTTGAATCCAGAAGAATCACCACCAAAACTGGAAAAGATATGTACTTTGTAACCCTTGAAGATGAAACCGGAACATTAGAAACCATCTTTTTCCCAAAAATTGCCGAAAAGCTTCAAAATATTCTTGAAAAAGAGAATGTTCTCTGTTTAGAGGGAAGAGTAGATGTATTGGATTCCGGGGTTAATAAAGTCATTGTTGAAAAAATATTAGATCTGGAAAAAATAAAACAAAATGAAAGACCAGTACACATAGAAATATCCAATCCCGATGATCCTTTATCGGTTTTCTATAGCTTAAAAGATTGTCTTCAAAGACATAATGGGACACAACCAGTGATTCTGCATATGATTGGTAACCAGGAACGATGGGCGATTGAAATGGGTGAACAATTTCGAGTGAGTTGGAATCAAGAACTCGAACAAGCCCTGTTTAATATTTTGGAAGGTGTTCAAAAAAAGAGAGTTTGGTTGGCTGGATGAGGTGATATGGTGATGACCTATCTGAGATGGTTTTGCTTGGTACTGTTGCTTTTGTTGCTCATCGGTGTTCTTTCTTCAGAGCAATTTGCTTATTCTCAAGATGCAGAAACTTTTTATAAAAATGGCTATATTTATTTCTCCCAAAACAACTTTGAGAAAGCGAAAGAATCCTATCAACAGGCTATTCAAATCAAACCTGATTATTGGGATGCTCGTTACTGGTTGGGAAAAACCTATGAGATGATGGAAGAATTTCCCCAGGCAATGAATGAGTGGAAGATAATTCTCCAAAATCAACCCGGTCATTGGGAAGCATTTAAAAAATGGCGATCCTATGTGGCATCTCGGGTTCGAATCAGCAACCAAGTAAGGCAAAACTTAGAAAATGTTTTTCTCTATCAGAATGGTTCTCCGGAAAATTATCGGGATCAACCATGGGATACTATCATCCCCTATGGGTTAGCAATTGCCAGACAAAACGACTTTATCTCAGCTTTTTTATCTGCTCGTTTATTCCGTTGGATAGGATCTCAGGTCAGTGGTTTACTTTCTGACCAAGCTGATATCAGTTACCAAAAAGCCTTAGATTTAGCCGCTATCAGTCCACCCGAAGATTCGGAGCTAGTCTTTCAGCTGATCAAAGATGTTACGAACTATTATGGTCAAAACAATGCCCTGCAGAAAAAAGTAGAAACCTTGTATCAAAGCATCTTAGCCCAACAAGCTGGAGTAACAGTTGAAGAATCCGTCAATACGTCTCAAATAGAAATCAAAGTGACGGCAAGTGGTGTTGAAAGTGGGCCTGCAGACAACCGGAATCAAGATGGTTCTAATCCAAGATTTTATATAGATACCGACATTGAATGATTCCGAGAGAAATGGTTGGTGCCGAAGGCGGGAGTTGAACCCGCACGAGCCGGAGCTCGCTAGATTTTGAGTCTAGTGCGTCTGCCGATTCCGCCACTTCGGCTCTCGTTGTAGAAATTATAGTCAATTCAATGCTTTTGTCAACCTGTTTCTATTTGAACAAAAAAGGGTGAATCATGGAAACCTCAAAAAATTTAATACTATTATTAGATGGAAGCTCGCTAATTTATAGGGCTTTTTATGCCATGCCACGGTTTACCTCATCTCAAGGTAAGCCAACTGGTGCAGTTTTGGGATTTGGGAATATGTTACTTCGGTTAATTGAGGATTTTAACCCCTTCTCCCTGATTACTACTTTCGATCATCCTCAAAAAACTTTTCGCCATCAGCTAACCGAAGAATACAAAGCCCAGCGGAAACCAATGCCGGATGAGTTAATACCCCAAGTTCAGTTAGTCAAGGATTTAATTGATTCTTTTAGCTTGAAGTGGATCGAAGTTCCTGGATTTGAAGGTGACGATATAATCGGAAGTCTTCGTCACCAGATTCCAGAACAATTCACCACCGCTATGGTTTCATCAGATCTCGATTTGTTGCAGTTAGTGAATGAAAAAACTATTCTTCTTCAACCAGTAAAGGGTGTAACTCAATTAAAAATAATTGATAAAAATACTTTAATAGATCAGTATGGATTAACTCCTCAGCAGATAATCGATTTTATAGCTTTGACGGGTGATCCCTCCGATAATATTCCCGGACTTCCCGGTATTGGAGAGAAAACCGCTCTTGACCTTTTAAAACGGTACCACAATTGGCAGGGAATTCTGCACCATCATGACGAGCTTCCAGTGCGAATCCAAAAAGCTATTCAGGAATTTATTGAACAGGTTGAACTCAGCCTCCAGTTGGTTACCATTATCGATACCATACCACTCGATATCAATTTTCAGTCTTGGAATTTTCAGCAGGTCCAATGGAAATCTTTATTTACCTTGTTAGACGAATTAGGATTGGTTAGGTTTAAGGAAAGACTGATGAAAAAAAGAAATGAGATTTATCAAAAAACTCTCCCTTTTTTTTCTAATAACCAATAAAAAAGAGGGGAGGAATTATAATTTAAACCCAATTTTTAATCAATTGAGGGGAACAGGAGGACAATGAATGGACATCATCATGGTATCCAGCGAAGCGTATCCCTTTGCTAAAAGCGGAGGAATGGGTGATGTGGTTGGAGCGCTCACCAAATACCTCCCGAATAATGATTTTTCAATAAAGCTTTTTTTACCCGCCTATTCGTCACTTCTTAGTGAATTTCAGTTTAATCCGGAACAAGATATCACCTTTTCCTTTGGAGAGAGCATGGTGAAGGCTTCCTACCTCACCCGGAACGAGAAAAACTTACAAATCATAGCGGTTGCAGGTGAAGATTATTTTAACCGGGAAAAAATGTATGGTTTTGGTGATGATCTGAAGCGCTTCATTTTTTTCTCTCGAGCAGTGTTTGAGTATATTGTTAGAACTCAAAAGGAAGCCTTCATTCTTCATTGTCACGATTGGGAAAGTGCTTTACTCTGTGCTTACACCAAAATGTATTGGCCATCCTATCGGAAAAAACCGAAAAAAGTTATCTTCACCATCCATAATTTAGCCTATCAAGGCATCGGAAGTAGTGAACTTTTTAAAATTGTCAATTTACCTGGTCACTTTTTTACTCATGATTACTTAGAATTCTACGGTAACTTAAATCTTTTAAAAGCCGGTTTGGTCTTCTCCGATGTCATCACCACTGTGAGCCCTAGTTATGCTCGAGAAATAGCTACGCCAGAGGGTGGCGAGGGATTAGATGGGCTAATAAGAGCTATTGGGCTAAGAAAACCGATCATCGGTATTGTCAATGGAATTGATACCGATCTTTTTAATCCAGCAACCGACAAAAATCTTCCCTATCCTTATACAAACGGTCAATTAGAAATAAAAAAACAAAATAAACTGGCTTTTTACCAGCAGTATTTCCCGGACTTGAAAGAAAAGGATGCCTTATTCCCTTTGATTTCTTTTATTTCTCGATTAGTTGAACAAAAGGGGTTAGATCTCATTCTGAACGATCCAGACAAGTTCTTTAATCTCCCCCTTTGCTGGTTTTTCCTGGGAGTTGGAGAAGCCGCTTATGAAAATTCCTTAACCGAGTATGCCAAAAAATATCCCAACCTTCATGTCGAAATGGCCTTCAACAATAGTTTAGCCCGATTTGCTTATGGGGCATCGGATATGCTGGCAATGCCTTCTCGCTTTGAACCTTGTGGAATCAGTCAGATGATTGCTATGAGATATGGAACCATCCCAGTAGTAAGAAAAACCGGTGGACTCATTGATACCGTGATTGATTACCGATTTAATCCAGTTTTAAACAATGGGTTTCAATTTGATAATTATCGTCCCGATGAATTTATTTTTACCCTCGAGCGGGCACTAAACTGGTATAATGATACTCCTGAACTTTGGAAAGTCATGGTCAAAAATGCTATGGATTCTGATTTTTCCTGGAAAATCCCGGTTCAGGAATATCTCAACATTTATTTGGGTTAATAAAATTTACGTATGATTAAAATAAAAAGATCGGTTCCTATAATCGGAGTTGGCGGAGCAACCGGCTCAGGAAAATCGTCGGTAGCGCATTCATTTAGTACTCATAACGCAATGATAATTGACCTCGATCGTTTATCTCATGACCTCTCTCAAAAGGGAAGGCGGTTATGGAAAGCAGTGGTTCTTGCTTTTGGTTCAGGATTTTTAAACCAAAAGGGAGAGTTGCAGCGAAAAAAGCTGGGAAGAGTGATTTTTAAAAGCTGGAGGTTGCTTTTTCTGCTCAATCGTATTAGTCATCCCATTTTTAAAAACGAAATAAAAAAAATTATTCTTCACCAACCTCCCTCGGCTATGATTGTTATCGATGGTGCTATATTATTTGAGGCCGGACTCATTCCCTTGGTTGATTGTTTAATTTTTGTTGAAGCACCCGAGGAGCAAAGATCAGTCCGTCTTTCCCAAAAAGGATTGTCTCCTGATGACATCCGCTCTCGAATGAAAAGTCAGAAATTTATTTCCTGTTTACGACGAAGATCTCATATTATCATCGAGAATAGTGCTACACCTGAAGACCTTCAGCAAAAAATAAATTTTGTCTGTCAGCTTCCCATTGAAAAACTTATCCAATCCGATCGGAAAACCGGGTGATATTGTGCCAACCAAAGGACGCTTTCAATTAGTTTCCGATTATCAGCCTCAGGGAGATCAACCAACGGCTATAGAAAATCTCAATAAAGGTATTTCAAACCAGTGCCGGTTTCAAACTTTATTAGGTGTTACCGGATCGGGAAAAACTTTCACTATGGCCAATGTAATCGAACATTACCAACGGCCAACCCTTATTATCTCACCAAACAAGACATTAGCAGCACAGCTTTATAGTGAAATGAAAGCTTTTTTCCCCAATAATGCCGTAGAATACTTTGTGAGTTATTACGATTATTATCAACCAGAAGCTTACGTTCCTGCACAGGATCTTTACATCGAAAAAGATGCATCTATTAATGAGCAAATCGATCGGCTTCGATTATCAGCCACCAGTGCTCTTATGGAACGGAATGATGTCGTGGTAGTCGCTTCGGTGTCCTGTATTTACGGCATCGGTTCCCCGGAGGAATATCGTAAGAGAATCTTCCCTGTCAGGGTGAATGATACCTGGAATCGAGATGAATTTGCCCATCGCTTGGTTGACTTGCTTTACGAAAGGAATGAAATCGAGTTTATTTCCGGTTGCTTTCGAATGAAAGGGGATACTATAGAGGTTTATCCAGCCTATAGTGAATCAGCTCTGCGTTTTGAATTTTGGGGGAACCAAGTCGAATGTATAAAAATTTTTGAGCCGGTGAGTGGAAAAACTTTAAATAAACTGTCAGAGATTTTCGTTTATCCGGCTAAACATTATCTTGTCGACCGGGACCAATTCGATTTAGCCTTGAGAAATATCGAACTGGAATTACAGGATCAGCTCAAGAGTTTTCTTTCCCAAGGAAAACTGGTTGAAGCTGACCGTTTAGAAAGAAGAACCCGTTATGACTTGGAAATGCTGAGAGAAACCTTCTACTGTTCAGGAATTGAAAATTATTCCCGCCACTTAGATGGAAGAAGACCCGGGGAACCACCTTATACACTTATCGATTATTTTCCTCGAGATTTTCTATTATTCATTGACGAATCTCATGTTGCCATTCCTCAAATCCACGGAATGTTAGCCGGTGACCGGTCTCGAAAAAAAGCCTTGGTTGACTTTGGCTTTCGTCTTCCTTCTTGTTTTGACAATCGTCCACTTTCTTTTGAAGAATTTGAGGCAAAATTAGGATACGTTATTTATGTTTCGGCAACGCCAGGAACTTACGAATACCAAAAAAGCGATCTAATTGTTGAACAGTTAATTCGTCCTACTGGATTGATTGATCCTGAAATTATAGTTCGTCCGGCAACCGGCCAAGTTGAGGACCTTTATCAAGAAATCAAACCAGTCATTCAATCCGGAGAGAGAGTTTTGGTAACGACCTTAACCAAAAGGAGTGCTGAAGACCTCAGTGACTACCTTTTCAATTTGGGAATCAAAGTGCGATATCTCCATTCCGAAATTGAAACCATCGAAAGAGCTCGAATCATTCGAGATTTACGTGCAGGAGAGTTCGATGTTTTAGTGGGTATCAATCTTCTACGAGAGGGACTGGATCTACCCGAAGTTGCTTTAGTAGCTGTTCTCGACGCCGATAAAGAAGGATTTCTTCGATCGGAGGTCTCATTGATTCAAACCATTGGGAGAGCAGCTCGGAACATAAAAGGTCGGGCAATTCTCTATGCTGATCGACTGACTGGATCCTTGGAAAGAGCGATGCAGGAAACCGAAAGGAGAAGAAAAACCCAATTAGAATACAATCGGACTCATCACATCACTCCGGAATCGATAATTAAAGAAGTACGGACCTTGATCCCGGAAATGGTTGGGCTCTCTCCAGAAGCCGAAAATACCCTTTACCAGCTCGATCAGTTAGAAACTGATCGAGTAGCTGAAGAAGACCTCATTGAAAAGCTTACCCAGGAAATGAAAAAGGCTGCAAAAAATCTTGAATTTGAAAAAGCAGCGTTGATTCGTGATGAGTTGATACGAATAAAAAAAACCGTTTTCCAAACCGATCAAAAAAATATCCGCAATCAACAAAAAACTGCCTCTCGGATAAGTGGTAAATCTCATTCAAATTGAACGAAATCAACGAAAAAGACTAAACTGAAGCCAAAAGGTGATTGTATTGATAAATTCTTTGCTGATTAAGGGTGCACGTGAACATAATTTAAAAAATATCGATATTGAAATCCCCCACCATAAACTGGTGGTTATAACTGGATTGAGTGGATCAGGAAAGTCCTCACTGGCGTTCGATACCATATTCGCTGAAGGACAGCGTCGTTATTTAGAATCCCTTTCGTCCTATGCTCGGCAATTTTTGGAAAAAATGGAAAAACCGGATGTCGATTTAATCGAAGGATTATCGCCAGCTATTGCCATTAATCAAAAGGCTTCCTCTCACAATCCACGGTCAACGGTCGGTACCGTAACTGAAATCTACGATTATATGAGAGTTCTTTTCAGTCGCTGTGGAAAAGTATTTTGTCCTCAGTGTGGAAAACCCATAGCCCGTCAGACTATCCAGCAAATCGTTGATGAAATCCTTTCTTACCCTGATGGAACCCGCATTGTAATTCTTGCTCCATTGGTTCGAGGGCGAAAAGGAGAATATAAAAAACTCCTCAACGACATGCTGAAAAATGGATTTGCTCGGTCCTTGGTAGATGGAGAATTAATTGAATTGGAAGATTGGGATTCATTGAATTTGGATCGAAATAAAAAACATAACATTGACCTGGTGGTTGATCGACTCACCACCAGTTCCGAAGAACAACGCCGACTCGCCGATTCAATCGAAATTGCCCTTCGTTATGGAAAAGGACTGGTTAAAATTGGGTTGGTAGCTGATGGTATGCAAATGGAAGAGCGAATATTTAGTGAACATTTTGCCTGTCCCGATTGTGGAATAAGTTTTCCTGAGGTAACCCCTCGAATGTTTTCCTTTAACAATCCTTATGGAGCCTGTCCCGATTGTAGTGGCCTTGGAATTTTAAATTTCATCGATCCCGGTTTGGTCATCCCTGACTGGTCTAAATCTTTAGACCAAGGAGCCATAATCCCCTGGAACAGATATGACGAAAATCATTACTCCATGAACAAAATCAAGCGTTTCCTTCGGGATAAAGGCATTGCTTTTAAAGTTCCCTTTCAAAATTTATCCGAAAATGATCGACAATTAATCCTTTATGGAGACGAAGATGGAGATGGAATAATCAGTTATTTAGAGAAGCGCATGAAGGCTGCCGAAAGCTGGTGGGAAATGGATGAGGTAGCTCGTTTTATGGCGACACGAAATTGCCCGTCTTGTCAGGGCAATCGACTTCGTCCCGAAAGTCTTTCGGTAAAAATTCAAAATCAATCAATTGGCGATCTTTCTCGATATACTATAGGTGATTTGGAAAACTTCTTTATTACACTAAAACTCTCAAAACAAGATGAGCTTATTGCTGCCACTTTACTAAGAGAAATTCAAGCCCGGCTTCACTTTTTGGTGGAAGTTGGTTTAAGTTATCTCACCCTCAGCCGTTCGGCCATGACGCTCTCCGGAGGAGAATCTCAGCGTATTCGGCTGGCTACCCAAATTGGTTCAGGTTTGGTTGGGGTACTTTATGTTCTCGATGAACCAACCATTGGTCTTCATCCCCGCGACAACCAGAAGCTGATTCAAACTTTAAAAAGATTACGGGACTTGGGAAATACAGTCATTGTCGTTGAACATGACGCTGAAACCATGAAAAATTCTGATTATTTAATCGATATGGGGCCAGGAGCTGGAGAAAAGGGAGGAGAAGTAATCGCAATTGGAACCCCAGTGGAAATAATGTGTAACCAAAAGAGTCTTACCGGACAATACCTTAGCGGGAAAAAGGAAATACCAATTCCCTTGGAGAGAAAAAATCCCCAAGAATGGTTAGTTATTCGTGGTGCTCGAGCCAATAATTTAAAAAATATTGATGTGAAAATTCCTTTAGGGGTCATGGTGGGACTCACTGGTGTATCGGGTTCGGGAAAAAGCACTCTCATGGAAGACGTGCTTTATCGATCTCTTTCTCGGATTTTTTATCATTCCCTTGCCGAACCAGGTGATCACGATACCATTGAAGGTATTGAATCTATCGACAAGGTGATCGTTATTGACCAATCCCCGATTGGGAGAACCCCCCGTTCCAATCCTGCTACCTATACCGGAATTTTTACTGAAATTCGGAATCTCTTTGCCCAACTCCCCGAATCCAAAGCCCGTGGTTATCGACCAGGACGCTTCAGTTTTAATGTGAAGGGTGGTCGTTGTGAAGCTTGTCAGGGAAATGGTGTTATTAAATTTGAGATGCATTTTCTTCCCGATGTTTTTGTAACCTGTGAATATTGTAAAGGAAAGCGATATGCTCGAGAAACTTTGGATGTAACCTTTAAGGGAAAAAATATTGCCGAAATACTCGATATGAGTGTTGATGAAGCAGCGGTCTTTTTTGAAAATATTCCAGTTGTACGCCGGAAATTAGCTGTTCTTCAACGAGTCGGACTTGGGTATATCAAACTAGGACAATCGGCAACCACACTCTCAGGTGGAGAAGCTCAGCGCATTAAGCTAACCAAAGAGCTGAGTAAGATTGCCACCGGAAGAACTCTTTATCTTCTCGATGAACCGACTACTGGTCTTCATTTTGCCGATGTCGAAAAACTACTCGACGTTCTTTTGGAATTACGCCGACGGGGAAATAGTATCTTGATCATCGAGCACAATATGGATGTCATTAAATGTTGCGATTATTTGGTCGATTTGGGACCAGAAGGTGGAGACCAGGGAGGTCAGCTAGTTGCTGAAGGAACTCCAGAAGAAGTCGCCTCCAATCCTGCTTCGTATACTGGTTTTTACCTTAGGGAGGTATTAAAGATTGAGCGAAAAGAATTTTGTCAGGTCTGAAACCACTCGAAATTCCCTTCAGGAATTACCAACCAGCTGTGGTGTATATATTCTCTGTAATCAAAATCACCAAATTATTTATATTGGGAAAGCCATTAATATCCAAAACCGGGTTCGAAATCATTTACAGGGTGACTCTGCATCTCCTCTCAAGCGAGACATGGCTGAAGAAATTACCACTATTCAGTTCATCCTCACCAGAGATGAAGCCGAAGCTCTTCTTCTTGAAGAAGAGCTGATTAAAACCTACCAACCTCACTATAACATCCGGATGAAAGACGATAAAAGTTATCCCTATATTCATTTCGATGCTCGAGGTGATTTTCCAGCGGTTAAAATAGCCCGACGCAAAACGGCAAAACCAGGATATTTTTATGGACCGTATACCAATTCAAAAAAAGCTCGTGATGGGCTGAAAATTCTCCGACAAATCTTTCTTCTTCGCGGTTGTTCAATTCCTGAATCTCGTTTTCCTTTGAAACGCTCTTGTCTTGACTACGAATTGAAATTATGTTGTGCTCCTTGCGTTTGGAAAGGCAGCCCTTCAGAGTATCAAGATAAAGTAAAAAAAGCTCGGTCATTTTTAGAAGGAGATTATTTGGAGGTTACCAACTGGTTAGAGGAAGAAATGTGGAAAGCCGCCGATCAGCAGGATTTTGAAAAGGCGATTCAATTCCGAGATCGTCTCGACTGTCTCCTTAAAATTATTGGGCGATACCGGCTAGTCCTTCCTGACAGTTCTGATGTTGACTTTATTGAATTGGAAAATGAATCCAATCTGGCCAGTTTAGTTGTCGTTAAGGTGAGAAAAGGAAGGTTGATTGGAATCGAAAATTTCCATGCTCAAGGAGAGGAAAACGCTGATCGGAACTATATATTAAATGAATTTATTGAAAATTTTTATCTTGATCACTTCAACCCACCAACAAAAATTTGTGTCCAATTTGATTATAATCGTAATCTCCAGGAAAGAATTAAAGAAAAGGGTTACTCAAGCATCATTGAATTACCTCGCAATACATCCGAGCTCGATCTTCTCCATTTTGCCCAAGAAAACGCCCAAAAAAATCTTCAATTAGAAAAAATTAAAGCCCTTCGCCAAAATCTGGATCATCAACACCTACTCCATGAATTAAAGAACCTTCTTTCACTTCCTGCCTTACCTCGTCTGATTGAAGGAGTAGATATTTCAACCTTTCAGGGTGATGAATCGGTAGGGGCTGTCGTTGCTTTTTTCGATGGCTTACCACTAAAGAAAAGGTATCGGAAATATATCATCCGAGAAGCCGATCATCCCGATGATTTTGCTATGATTGAAGAAACTCTTACCCGACATTTCAATAAATTAATTCAGAACCAAACCGAGTTACCCAACCTTTTGGTTATTGATGGGGGTATCGGCCAATTGAATAGCGCACTCAAAGTTTTACAGAAATTTTCCTTAACTATTCCTGTTCTTTCTTTAGCAAAAGAAAATGAAGAAATTTTCTTTCCTGGAAAAAGTATTTCGCTCCGTCTTCCACCCGAAAATTCTTCTCTCCAGTTCCTCCAAAGAATTCGCAATGAAGTGCATCGATTTGTTATCACCTTTCATCGGGTGAGAAGAAATAAAAAAATGTTTTCCTCCCTTTTGGACGATATACCGGGAATTGGTCCTCAACGGAAACAGGTCGTCCTTTCAGCTTTTGACAATCTGACCCAAATTTTAAATTATTCTCCCCAAGAATTATCCCGTCAACTAAAAATACCCTCCCAAAGTATTATTAAAATCCAAAAAAAAATCAGCCAAAAAAATATGCTTGCCGGAAAAGAGGGAATCACTTCTTCATGAACTTTCAAGAAAGCTTAAAAACCGAGCTATTTACCATTCAACCACAGAATAAAGATGAAGTCATGAGTGAATTTATTGGATTGATTAGAACTGGTGCAGTGATAAAAAAACATTCCCACGAGCTTCTTTTACTTTTCTCCAGCCGCCATCCAGCTTTGATTAAAAAATGTGTCACCCATAAAAAAAGCCTTTTCCCTCATTCTTCCCATACAATTAGTGTCCAAGAGAGAAGGGGAATTCCAGGAGGTATATTTTACTGTTTCGATTTTAGCGTTACCAATATCATGCTCGATCAATTTGGTTTTCAGGATGTTAACATCCTAAGCAACTATTTAAATCAGAAGTTAGCAGCACATTTTTTAAGAGGAGTTTTTGAATCACGGGGATATATAAGCAATCCCATGAGGGGATATCACTTGGAAATACAGTTCAATTCGGAAAAACTTGCTCATTACATTCTAAAATATCTTCACAATCTCCAGTTTGATTTTCGCTCCCGTACGGTTAAAGGAGATATTAATCTCTATTTAAAAAATTCTCAATTAATAGCTGATTTTATCCGTTTCCTGGGAGCCCATCAAAGTTACCTCGAAATGGAAAAAATTATGGTAGAAAAATCAACAATTAATGAAATTACCCGCTGGGTTAATTACGAAACTGCTAATTTAAACAAAATTGTCGCATCTTCATCGCGGCAAAGAAAAAAGATACAAGTTCTTGATTTTGATGACTTACCTTTCCATCTTCAAGAAATTGCCAGATTACGTTTAGAAAATCCTTGTTCTTCATTACGTGAAATTGGTGACCTTTGTAATCCACCTCTTTCCAAATCAGAAGTTCACCGCCGATTAAATGAAATTGAAAAAATTGCCGACCAAAAAGGGTTTACAGAAAACCTTACTTGACATAAAATATCTATAGTGGTTAGATTAATATTTTAACACTATAAATTTTATTACGATAAAATATAGTAGTGATAAGATTCCTATTTTACGAGAAATTTGGTTTTTTTGAAATCCAACGTAATTCCCGTTGGGTTTCATGTCGGCCTTTTTCGAAATCTGGTTTAAAAAGGCCTCCCCTATTAAGATTTGAAGGAGGAATATAGATGGCAAATGTTATTTTAAAAGATATTGTAAAAAAGTTTGGAGATGTTCTTGCAGTTAACAAAGTTAATCTTGAAATCAAAGATCAGGAATTTGTTGTATTGGTTGGTCCTTCTGGTTGCGGGAAAACAACCACGCTCCGCATGATCGCCGGTTTGGAAGAAATCGATGCTGGAGAAATTTACATTGGAGATACCTTGGTGAACGATGTCCCTCCCAAAGATCGTGACATCGCAATGGTATTCCAAAACTATGCCTTATATCCTCACATGGATGTTTACAACAACATGGCTTTCGGCTTAAAGCTTCGCAAATTTCCAAAAAGTGACATCGACCAACGAGTCAAAGACGCAGCCGAAATTCTTGGGATTCAAGAGCTCCTCCAGAGAAAACCAAAACAACTCTCCGGTGGTCAAAGACAGCGTGTTGCTGTTGGTCGAGCTATTGTTCGTCATCCTAAAGTATTTTTGTTTGACGAACCTCTCTCCAACCTGGACGCTAAATTGAGAGTTCAAATGAGAGCCGAACTCTCAAAGTTACATGATCGGTTAAAAACCACCATGATCTATGTAACTCACGACCAAACTGAAGCCATGACCATGGGTGATCGGATTGTTGTCATGCGTGATGGGTTAGTCCAGCAAGTAGGAAGTCCCCTTGAATTATACAACAAGCCAGTCAATAAGTTCGTTGCCGGTTTTATTGGAACTCCCTCAATGAACTTCATCGATGTTGTATTGAAAAAAGAAGGGGACGATCTCTATCTCGACGGTCAATCTTTCAAACTCACCATTCCTGCTGAATTTAAAGAAAATCTGCTTCCTCACGTTAACCAGGAATTAACCCTAGGAATTCGACCCCAAGATCTTTTTGATAGTGAAGTGAGCAAAGAATCGGCAACAACTGGAGCGACTATTGCTACTACCGTTGATGTTGTTGAACCTTTAGGTTCAGAACAAATCATTTATCTCACCACTGGACCCCATACTTTGGTGGCAGTTCTTGATATGCAAACTCGAACTGGTGTTGGCGATGACCTCAAGGTTGCTGTTGACACTTCAAAGATGCATCTATTCAAATCGGACACTGAAATAGCAATAATTTGATCTCCAAAGGCGTGCTTCAATTCAAGCACGCCTTTCTTCGTTTTTTCTGCTGATATCCATCGATAATTTTCTTCCTGGGTAAATCGGCAATACGGGAAAGGAAGCAGTTTTTGGTATCTGGCAATTAATGTTGAGTTCCAATGGATAGTATTTGACGAGAATTTTCGATGTTGTATAATAGAAACCTAATTAGTGATAATGATTATCTATTTTCATATAAGGGAGGTATTCGAAGTGAAGGTTGGAATTAATGGATTTGGTAGGATTGGACGTTTAGTATTCAGAAGGATGCTTGAAGTGGGCGGGTTTGATGTTGTTGCAGTGAACGACCTGACCAACACCAAAGTTTTAGCACATCTTTTAAAATATGATTCAGTTCATGGTCAGATACCTAACGAAGTATCAGCTACTGACGATACCATCGTAGTTGATGGAAAGCCCATCAAAGTATTTGCCCAAAGAGATCCCTCTCAGCTTCCTTGGAAAGACTTAGGTGTTGAGCTGGTCATAGAATCGACTGGAAAGTTCACCGATCGAGCTGGCGCTTCCAACCATATCAATGCAGGAGCAAAAAAAGTAATCATTTCTGCACCAGCCAAAGAACCTGATATTACCATTGCTATGGGAGTCAATCATAAAGATTATCAAAAAGATAAGCATAATATCATTTCTAATGCATCATGCACCACCAACTGTTTAGCTCCAGTCGCCAAAATCATCAACGATAACTTTAAAATCCTCAGTGGTCTTATGACTACCATTCATGCTTATACCAATGATCAGGTCATACTCGACTTTCCTCACAAGGACCTTCGGAGAGCTCGTGCCGCTGGAATGTCAATGATACCAACGACAACCGGTGCAGCAAAAGCTTTGGGTGAAGTAATTCCTGATTTAAAAGGAAAATTAAATGGCTTCGCCGTCCGAGTTCCCACTCCGGATGTTTCAATTGTCGATCTCGTAGCAACTGTTGAAAAACCAACCACGGCTGAAGAAGTCAATGCTGCTTTTAAAAAAGCCTCGGAAAGTGGAGACCTCAAAGATTACTTGGGATATACCGATCTCCCACTGGTTTCAATAGATTTTCTCCATTGCTCAAACTCGGCAACAATTGATGCATTATCCACCTTGGTTATCGGTGGTAATCTGGTAAAAGTTTGTGCTTGGTATGATAACGAATGGGGCTATTCTTGCCGAATCGTTGATTTAACTAATTGGGTTATGAAATAAGGAGTGCCAATATGTCACGACTCCCGATTGCAGCCGGTAACTGGAAAATGAATAAAACTGCAGAAGAAGCCTCGGAATTTACCGAGGCTCTTCTTGGTTTATCCCCAAATACTTCAGATATTGAGGTTATTCTCTGTCCACCTTTTGTTTCTCTCTATCCTCTTTCCCAAAAATTAGCTCACACCGGTGTAAAATTAGCAGCTCAAAACTGTCACTGGGAAACCAAAGGGGCTTTCACTGGAGAGGTTTCTGTCCCTATGCTTCTGGCGGTACACTGTCAGTATGTCATTTGTGGCCATTCGGAACGGCGTCATATCTTTGGAGAAACTTCTGAAGATATCGGTAAAAAAGTCAAAGCAGCAATTCACTTTGGGCTTAACCCCATCCTTTGTGTTGGGGAAACCTTAGAGGAAAGAGAAGCAGGTCAGACCGAAGCAATTGTTTTTGACCATCTATCACATGGAATAGCCAACCTTACCAAAGAAGAAGCTTTATCGTTGGTGGTTGCTTATGAACCAGTCTGGGCTATTGGAACTGGAAAAGCTGCCACACCCCAGGATGCTCATCAAGTTATTTATTACGTTCGACAACAATTAACCAAAAAATTTGGTGAAAAAACTGCTGAACAGATTCGGATTTTATACGGTGGAAGTGTAACACCAGAGAACGTCTTTGATTTCATGAAAGACCCGGATATTGATGGGTCATTGGTGGGCGGAGCTAGCTTAGATCCAACCAAGTTCAATAAAATTATATTAGAAAGCTTAAGGGCTTCCCAATAGAGGAGAGTCGATATGCAAGCTTGGATGATTATTCAGATTTTTATTTCGGTTGGTTTAATTTTGGTGGTTATTTTTCAACCTCGTAAAGCCGGCATGGGAGGGGGTATTTTTGGAGGAATGACCCGTGCCGATCGGAGTAGTAAGTTTAAAAACCTGCCGGTTTTGGGAAAGTTAACCATTTTTTTTGCCGTGGCTTTCATGGTAGTATCATTAATTTTTGCCTTTCTTCTGACCTGAGAAGAGGTGGAAGACAAGGTGTCACAAAAACAATGGGTTAATGATCTACAGGAAGTGATTCATTATCATCCTGATTCAAAACGGCTATTTCTATCTGCAACCCATGATGAGATAATGCAGGGATATACGACTGACATTTATTTTGTCAGCGCTCAACAAATTCTTCGCCATCTTCAGCTCGATCAAACCCCGGTAGTCGCAGAAATTTTTGCGCGGCATCCGGGGATTTTTTGTGGTTTGCCGGAAGTTCTCTCACTTCTGTCCCATAGTCAGATAGAATTATGGAGCTTACAGGAAGGTGATTCCTTCGATTCAAGGGAGGTGGTTTTGAGAATAAAAGGTCCCTATTCAGAATTTGGCGTTTTCGAAACCCCTTTACTCGGAATACTTGCCCATAGTGCTGGGTGGGCAACCGCTGCTCGGGAATGCAAAGAAGCAGCTGGAAAAAAGACGGTTCTCTGTTTTGGAGCTCGACACGTTCATCCCTCGGTAGCACCGGTTATGGAAAGGTCAGCTCTGATTGGAGGAGCTGATAGTGCTGCCTGCATTCTAGGAGCAAAACTTGCCGGAAAAACTCCCGGGGGGACCATTCCCCATGCAGCGATCCTCATTTGTGGGGATACGGTATTATCAGCCAAAGCCTTTGATGAAAGTATACCCAGCGAATTTCCTCGGATCATTTTAGTCGACACCTTCAAGGACGAAGCCGAAGAATCACTTCGTTTAGCTCTAATCCTGGATCAAAAACTGGAGGGGATCCGTCTCGATACCCCCGAGGAGAGGGGAGGGGTTACCCTATCCCTGGTAAAGGAAGTTCGTGAAAGATTAAATCAAGCTGGATATCCTGGAGTAAAAATAGTGGTTTCAGGTGGTATAACTCCTGAAAAAATACGCCTGTTCCATGATCATGCTGATATTTTCGGTGTCGGGAGCTATATCAGTGGGCATTCTCCAATTGATATGACCATGGATATTAAAGAAGTAGCTGGCCAAAGGGTTGCCAAAAGGGGAAGAATTCCCGGAATAACGAATAATCCAAGGCTAGTAAAAATTTTATAATAAGGAGGCATAAAAATTGAAAAAGATTTTGGTTTTGACATGGTTATTGGTTTTTGTATTAGGAATTTCGGTTGCCTTTGCCGAAATAAAAAATCCCGATACTTATGTGTATCTCCATATTGGTGAACCAGATACGCTCGACCCTGGATATGCCTATGATAATGCCAGTGGTGAGGTGTTAACTTATATTTATGAAAATCTCATTTCTTATGATGGAGTGAACCTTCAAAAATTTATTCCCATACTGGCAACCGAAATCCCTACAGTTGAAAATGGTCTGATCCAGGATAACGGAACAACTTACCGATTCCCGATTCGAGAGGGTGTCAAATTTCACAATGGGAACGATTTTACTCCCGAAGATGTTGAATATACCTTCGAGCGAAATATCCTTTTTGATCCAGCCAACGGACCACAATGGATGATTATTGAAGCCTTATTTGATTCCCAAACCCTTGATGAGCTGGTTGCCGATAAAATTGGAACTCCTCTCACTGAGATGGTTGATGAAAACGGTAATTTAATTAATCCCGACGATGCTGCCAAATTGATTGAATTTTATCAACAAGTTATCGATCCGGTTATTGAAGTTCAGGATAATTCAGTGGTATTCCACCTGGTACGTCCCTTTGCACCATTTCTTTACATTCTGCCGAAACATGCTTACTGGAGCAACATCCTTGACAAAGAGACCTGCGTTGAATGGGGCTGCTGGGATGGGAATGCTGATGGATGGTGGAAACACTATAATGTAAAAAAAGAGTCTTCGCCAATATATGACAAAGCCAATGGTACTGGACCTTTCAAATTTACCGAGTGGGACCGTACCCAACAGAAGGTTACCTTGGACCGTTTTGATGGATATTGGGGAGAAAAGGCCAAAATTGCCCAGATTATTGACTGGGGAATTGACGAGTGGGGCACACGCCGGGCTATGTTGGAAGCTGGAGATGCCGACCAGATTTATATGCCAGCTCAGTATCTCGATCAGGTTAAAGACTTAAAAGATCTTAAAATTGAAAGTGGCAAGAGAATCACCGTGACTGCTTTCCATTTTAACTGGACAGTTGATAAAACCAGTGATTTCTTAGGAAGTGGAGTTCTTGATGGCAATGGTATCCCAGCTGATTTCTTTAGTGATATCCATTGTCGCCGTGCTTTTAGTTACGCTTTCGATTATGACACCATGATCCAGGAAGTTTTATTAGGATATGGGGAGCGACCCCCATCAGTTATTCCTTCTGGCATGCTGGGATACAATGCCGATCTTCCCAAGTTTGAATTCGACCTGGCTAAAGCCGAAGAAGAATTCAAGAAAGCTTGGGATGGCAAGGTCTGGGAAAATGGTTTTAAGCTGACCTTGCTTTACAATACCGGGAATGATGCTCGACAAACCGCCTGTGAAATGTTTAAGGAAAACATTGAATCCCTCAACCCAAAGTTTAAAATTGATGTGCAGGGAGTTCAGTGGCCAAATTACTTGGATGCTTATAAAAGCGGCAAATTACCCGCCTTTGTCATTGGCTGGATTGCTGATTATCCCGATCCCCATAACTTCATTTTCACTTATTTCCATAGCAATGGAGTCTATGGTGGGCCCCAGGGAGAAGCCTATATTAAATTTGCTCAAGAAAATTTAAATCCGATCATTGAAGCGGCCATCTCTGAAACCGATGCAACGAAGCGGCAAGCTATGTATGAAGAAATTCAAAAAATCGCTTACGAAAATGTATTAGGTCTTACCTTCTATCAAGAGATAGCGCTCTTCCCAATGAGAACCTGGGTCCAAGGATGGGAATTCAATCCAATACAATCAGGCGAAGCTAATTATAATGGGATTTATAAAGCCGAATAAATGATTGAAGAATAATGATTGTTCTCCGGAGGGAATTGTTTTTCCCCTCCGGAGTGGAAGGATTGATGGTTTTGATATTTTATATTATACGGAGAGTTTTATTTATACCTATTACTCTTTTTGGTATTTCTCTTATCGTTTTCTCCATGATTGGTATGCTCAGTCCCTATCAGCGGTTAGCTACCTTCATCAGCAGCCCTGACCGCTTAAAAAGTGAAAATGTTGATCAGCTCATTTCTATGTACGGCCTCGATGATCCGATACCTATTCAGTACGGAAGATGGTTTAAAAATCTGCTTCAAGGGAACTTAGGATGGTCCTATGTTGGAAAAGCACCGGTTTTACAGGCTTTACTCCAGCGTTTTCCCTATACCTTGGAACTGACGTTATTTTCCGCCATCCCAATTATCTTGATCGGAACCTGGATGGGAGTCCTGTCTGCACTCCACCACAATCGTACCTTGGATCATTCGCTGCGGATTTTTGCCGTGGTAGGATGGTCCTTCCCTGATTTTGTTTTTGGCTTATTCATTCTCATGATTTTCTATAGCACACTGGGGCTTTTCCCTCCAGGGAATTTAAGTCTCTGGGCTGAAAGCATTGTTAAATCTACCAGCTTTAGGTCTTTTACCGGTATGACAACTATTGATGCGCTTCTCAATGGAAGATTGGATGTTTTTGTAAATGCCTTACGGCATCTCGTTGGTCCGGTTCTCACCTTAACCTATGTTCAATTGGCTTACATTCTTCGTATTACCCGATCCTCCATGCTTGACGTTCTCCAACGGGATTATGTCCGAACTGCGCGGGCCAAAGGTTTAGATGAAAGGGTCGTCATCAATAAACATGCTAAAAGAAACGCCATGATACCAGTTGCTACCGTGAGTGGCCAAACTATTGTCGGATTGATGGCAGGAACGGTAATTGTTGAAGCAATATTTAATCGAACCGGTTTAGGAAGCTTTTTAGCTTTAGCAGCTCAACAATTAGATTATGCCTCGATTATGGGTGGTGTCCTCTTTTTTGGACTTATATTGATTATTGGGAATCTTCTGGTTGATATCTCTTATGCTTATATTGATCCCAGGGTTAGGTTGGACTAGAAAAATGAAGTCGGAAACCCATCGGATTATAAAGAAACTATTTTTAAACGCTTCAGCAATTATTGGCTTTGTCCTCTTAGGTATATTTATCGTAATAGCCATCTTTGCTCCTTTTATAGCTCCTCCCAAAGAGGGGAGAGATCCCTATATGATGCCCATTGTCACTTGGACTTCAAGCCCTCAACCTCCTTCACCGGAACACCTTTTTGGGGTAGCAGGGAAAAGAGATATTTTTTATGGAGTAATCTGGGGTACTCGAACCGCTTTTCGTGTTGGAATAATAGTCACTGTAGTTTCAACGCTCATTGGTCTGTTTATCGGATCAATAGCCGGGTATTATGGTAAACTTTTCGATGAAATCCTCATGCGAATCACCGATATTTTTATGGCTATTCCTTTTTTAGTTGCAGCTTTGGTATTAGCTGCTATCTTAGGAAGCGGGTTGAATAAAGTTATGATTGCCATGACGATTTTCGGCTGGATGTACCCAGCCCGTTTAATCCGAGGTAATATTCTTCAAGTGAAAGAAGAACAATATGTCATGGCAGCTAAGGCCCTTGGAGTAAAAAATTATTTGATCATCATCCGCCATGTCCTTCCCAATACAATTTTTCCAGTATTGATACAAGCCTCAATGCGGATGGGTTCATTAGTTATTACAGCTGCTGCCCTCAGTTTCCTGGGAGTTGGAGCTCCACAAGGGTATTCCGATTGGGGAGCACTTCTCAATTATTCTCGAAACTGGATGTTAGGAGGACAAGGTGAAGCTCTACGTTATTGGTACTCTACTGTCTTTCCTGGTGCAGCGATGGTTCTTTTTGTTCTATCTTGGAACTTAGTCGGGGATGCCCTTCGAGATGTATTTGATCCTCGGCTCAGGATATGAGGAGTCAATCATGAATACCAATAACCCTATCCTTAATATAGAAAATCTTAAGGTATATTTTTATAACGATTATGGTCAAGAACTCAAAGCTGTGGATGATGTCAGTTTCCAAGTTTACCAAGGTGAAACCATTGCCTTGGTTGGTGAATCAGGATGTGGAAAAAGTGTTACCTCTTTAGCCCTCCTGCGATTGATTGATTCGAATGGAAAAATCGTTGGCGGAAAAATAAATTTCAATAATTCTGATTTATTATCATTATCTGAAAAACAGATGCAAAGTATCCGTGGAAAAGACATTTCAATGATTTTTCAAGAACCTTCATCTGCACTCAATCCGGTTTATACCATCGGTGACCAAATTATTGAGGCAATCTCTCTTCATCAAAAAGTCAGCCATCATGAAGCCCGAAAACGGGCGGTTGAAATGTTTAAACTGGTAGGAATTCCCGATCCAGAAAAACGATTAAACGAATATCCTCATGAATTATCAGGAGGAATGAAACAAAGAGGTATGATTGCCATGGCACTCTCTTGCCATCCTCAGCTTTTAATTGCCGATGAACCAACCACATCTTTGGATGTAACCATCCAGGCACAAATTATTGAATTAATGATTAGCCTTCAAAGACAGCTTAATATGGCAGTTATTCTCATCACCCATGATTTAGGAATTGTCGCTACTATGGCGAAACGAATTGTTGTAATGTATGCTGGAAAAATAGTCGAAGAGGGAAACCGTCATGATATTTTTAAAAATCCTTGCCATCCTTATACCATTGGTTTGCTCCATTCTATACCTCGGTTGGATATCGAGCAGGAAAAACTTGATTCAATACCAGGCATGGTCCCCGATCCTTCACAATTTCCCGAAGGATGTCGGTTCCGAAACCGCTGTTCCTTTGAAGATGAGCAATGTGTAAATCAACCAAATAAAAGCAATGTAGATTTAAACCATTTTGTTTATTGTCATCACTGGAAAAAAATAAACCAACACTCAATTGAAGAGTGCAAAATCTATGAATAATGTATCTCTTTTAAAAATAAAAAATTTAAAAAAATATTTCCCAGTTAAAGCTGGCGTCTTCCGTTCAACAATTGGGTGGGTAAAAGCAGTTGATGATATTAGTTTTGAAGTATATGCTGGTGAAACTCTCGGTATTGTTGGAGAATCCGGTTGTGGAAAGAGCACCTTGGGTTTAACTATACTGCGTTTATACGAACCATCTTCCGGGCAGATAATTTTTGATGGGAAAGAAATTCATAATCTTCCCCAATCCCAATTCATTCTATATCGAAAAAACCTCCAGATGATATTTCAGGATCCTTTTAGTTCCTTAAATCCAAGAATGACTGTAGGATCCATAATCGAAGAAGGTATGAACATCCATAAGATTGGAAAATCCCAGGAGCGATCGGTCATGGTTATGAATCTTCTCAAAAAAGTCGGCCTTCAAAGCGATGGTGTAAACCGATTCCCTCATGAATTTTCGGGAGGGCAAAGACAGCGGATTGGTATTGCCCGAGCTCTGGCTATGAACCCTAAGTTGATTATTGCTGATGAAGCGGTCTCTGCTCTTGATGTCTCCATCCGTTCTCAAATATTGAATTTAATGATAGATCTAAAAGAAGAGTTTCATTTAACCTACATTTTTATTTCTCACGATCTTTCGGTAATTAAACATGTCTGTGATCGAATTATGGTCATGTATTTAGGAAAAGCGGTTGAAATAGCTCCTCGTTATGGACTCTTTAGAATACCATTTCATCCCTATACTGTCGCTTTGATTTCCGCCGTTCCCGTTCCTGATCCCGATTATCACATTGAGAGGATAATTTTACCAGGAGATGTACCCAGCCCGATTGACCCTCCTTCCGGATGCCGATTCCATCCGCGTTGTCCAGTAGCTCAAAAAAAATGTTCTGAAGAAGAACCTCTTTTAGTTGATCAAGGAAATGGTCATTTTGTTGCTTGTCACTACCCAGGAAGCTTAGCAATTAGTACCCCGATGATATTGACGACTGACGGTATTATATGATATTTTTGTCTCGCTAATATCTTAAACCAATCCAATCAATCCATTGATTTTTTTCAATTCTCATTGCATAATAAGGTGTTCTATTTATTAACCAGAAATAGAGTAGAGATATAAGCCCTTGGAAAAATAATTAGGAGGCGATACATATCGAGGTAAAATATCGCGTTAATAATCAAATACGAGCTCGGGAAGTCAGATTGATTTCCTTCGAAGGAGAACAACTGGGGGTTGTGCCTATCAAAAAAGCCCTTGAGTTGGCAGAAGAAGCTGGTTATGATTTGGTTGAAGTTGCCCCAGAAGCGAACCCACCAGTTTGTAAAATTATCGATTTTGGTAAATTTAAATATGAAAAAGAGAAGAAGGCAAAATCCTCTCGAAAGAAACAGAAAGTATCTGAGCTAAAAGAGCTCAAGATGAGGCCAAAAATCGATGAACACGACTATCAGGTAAAATTAAAAAGTGCTATCCGGTTTCTGGAAGATGGCGATCGGGTCAAATTTACTATTCGGTTTCGAGGACGAGAGTCTGCCTATGTCGATAAAGGGGTATTATTACTCCAAAAAATAGTTGATGATTTGAATGAAATCAGCAAAATCGAGCAGGAAATAAAAAACGAGGGTCGGAATCTTACCATGACCATTGCTCCCAAGAAATGAGGAGGATCAATTATGCCAAAAATGAAAACCCATCGCGGTCTGGCCAAACGGGTAAAGATTACCGCGAAAGGAAAAATAAAGGTGGCTCAGGGAGGAAAGAGCCATCATTTACATCAAAAAGAACAAGATCGTAAAAGACGGCTACGTAAAACGGTGATTGTTGATAAAAGTATAGAAAAGCGGATTAAGAAACTTTTACCCTATGCTTGATTATGGGCATCGGTACTTTTCAAATAGACTATAGTGCATGAATTTTATAAAAAAGCCAGGGTTGAATAAGTGAAATTTGGTTGGAAAGATAGGTGATTTTCGTTGCCAAGAGTTAAAAATAGTGTGGCATCACGACAAAGAAGAAAGAAAATAATGAAATTAGCCAGTGGTTATCGGGGTTCTCGTTCCCGTTCCTATCGGCGAGCAAATGAACAAGTTTTAAAGTCTCAATTCTACGCTTATCGTGATCGGAAAAACAAAAAGAGAGACTTCCGACGCTTATGGATCGTTCGTATTAATGCTGCAGTTCGGGAACATGGGTTAAAATACAACCAGTTTATATTTGCTCTAAAAAAAGCCGGTATTGAGATTGACCGGAAAAATTTATCCAATATTGCCATAACGGATCCAGTGGCATTTGCGCATCTCGTTGAGGTTGCCAAGTCAGCAACCTAATTCTTTTATTAAGGTGAAAGTTAAAATAAAATGCGATACCACTCTCCAAATGGTATCGCATTTTATTTTAATGGTTTTTTCGCGAGTGGACCTCTGGTTGATATTGTCGATGGGAGGAAGAGGTGTTGATTAATTTAAACAATGTTCTTGAAAAATTTCAGAATGAAATTGAACAGACAAAAACCCTTGATGATTTAAATCGTATAAAGGGGAAATATATAGGCCGGAAGGGACAGCTCAATGAATTATTTAAAGAAATAACTCAGCTTTCTTCCGATGAAAAAAAGGATTGGGGGAAAAAAATCAATCATTTAAAAGGATTGATAGATAATCAACTTCAGGAGAAATTAAAAGAACTTACCCAGACATTAAAAACGTCTATTAAGGTTGATATCTCCCTACCGGGAAAAAAACCTTGGGTAGGGTCATTCCATCCTATTCAATTAACTCTGCATCAAATCCTAACTATTTTCCAAAGTTTAGGTTTTCGAATTGAGTCAGGACCGGAAATTGAAAGTGAGTACTACAACTTTGAAGCTCTGAATTTTCCACCCGATCATCCCGCCCGGGATGCTCAGGATTCTTTTTTTCTCGATAAAGAATATTTATTGAGAACTCATACCTCACCGGCTCAAATTCGAATTATGCAAAAAATTCAACCCCCTTTTAAAGTAGTTGTACCCGGAAAATGTTTTCGACGGGATGCCATGGACGCCTCTCATAGCCCCATGTTTCACCAAGTTGAGGGCTTGGTGGTTGCAGAAACAATTTCCATGGGCGATTTGAAAGGAACCATCGAAGTGTTCGCCCAACGCTTTTTTGGGAATGACCGGCAACTTCGCTTCCGTCCCAGTTTTTTCCCTTTTACTGAACCAAGTGCTGAAGTCGACATTTCTTGTGGTTTGTGTCAAGGGAAGGGATGTCGTTCTTGTGGCCAATCAGGATGGTTAGAAATCATGGGAGCAGGATTGGTTCATCCCAAAGTTTTTGAAGCTGCCGGATACAATCCCAATCAGGTCAGAGGTTTTGCCTTTGGAATGGGAATCGATCGTGCTGCTTTATTAAAATTCGGTATTCCCGATATCCGTTGGCTATTTGAAAACGATATGTCACTTATCGAACAATTTCATGCTATTCAATAGGAGTATCCAAATACAATGAAAGTTGCCTATTCAATTCTCAAACGTTTCGTACCAAATCTCGACTGTCCGGCTGAAAAAATAGCCGAGATTCTAACATCTCAGGGTTTTGTGATCGAGAGCATAACGAGCGCTACTGACACTTTTTCTCCCAATTTAACCGCAGCGACCATCGTCAAACGGAAATCCGGAATTCTTTACGATGTTTGTACTGTCCAAATCAAAGATCGGCAGTATGATGTTAAATGTGAAAAGTGGGGAATACCGGATATCGGAAAAAAGGTTATAGTCAATCCAATTGGTGATTTGATAAGCACCCAGCCTCTTCGTAACCAGCGTATACCAGAAAAAGAAGAATTTTTTATTGAAATCCCAGCTACCATCGAAGCTGAAGAGGGAGAACTCATTTCACCTCAAATCATAGGAGAAGATTGGGTTTTTGATGTCGAAATCACTGCCAATCGCGGAGATTGTATGTCAATTATCGGCTTGGCGCGGGAAATAGCAGCAGGTCTCGATTTAGAATGCCAAATACCATCTCAACACTTAGATGTTGATGATTCGATCAGTAACTTTCAAGTCAACATAGACGATCAAGACCTCTGTCCTTTTTATAGCGGCCGGTTAGCTAAAAATTTTAAAATTCAGCCTTCCCCTTGGTGGATCGTTAGCGAACTTTATCTTTTGGGACAACGTCCTATCAACCAGGTAGTTGATGTGACTAATTTAGTCATGATGGAAACTGGTCAGCCACTTCATGCTTTTAACGCCTCTGGGATATTCGATCAAAAAATTGTTGTGAGAAGAGCCAAAAATAATGAATCATTGATAACCCTCGATGGAATAGAAAGAAAGCTCACCAATAATATGTTAGTGATTGCTGATGCCAATCGGCCGGTTGCTATCGCTGGTATTATGGGAGGATATGAATCAGAAGTTTCTCCTGACACTCAGGAAGTTTTCTTGGAAGCGGCGATATTTAACGGGAGTCAAATTCGTAAAACAGCTCGGGAATTAGGATTACGAACCGAAGCCTCCGCGCGCTTTGAAAGGGGAGTTGATCCAGGATCGGTATTCTATGCCAGTGAGCGTGCCCTATACCTCCTTAAAGAAATTGATCCTTCTATAAAGATTTTAAAAGACTGGGTAGTAAGCGGAGAAGTCGTTTCGTCAGAACCAGAAATTGAATTTTCATCTTCCTGGGTTGAAGAAATCATGAACTGTAAAATTCCGCTGGAAAAAATGCAAACGGTTTTAACTAAATTAGGGTTTGTCCTTCTTTCTCAACCCAACAACTCCATAATCAAAGTCAAAGTCCCTTCCTGGCGACCGGACGTTCAACAACCGATCGACTGTGCCGAGGAAGTTGGCCGTATCTTCGGTTACGATCATATTCGATCTCAAATTCCCAGTTTCCCCTTTGATCCCGGCAATCCTCGTCGGGAACTGTTATGGGAAGGTGTTCTCCGAAATCACTTGCGCTCAATAGGCTTAAAAGAATGCGTTTCGCTTTCTTTGACCAGTCAGGCCAATTGTGATCTTTTAGGTATTCCCGAGGCTGATGTGATCCGGGTTTTGAATCCACTTTCACAGGATCATGTCATTCTTCGTCCGGATTTGATCATCAGTGCTTTGGATATCATAAAAACCAACATCGCTCGAGGACGAGAAAATTTTGGGTTTTTTGAGTATGGGGAAGTATTTTCTCGAACCAACGACTTGGATAATCCCTATTGCGAAGAGTGGCGGTTGGTTGTCGTTTTGAGTGGTCATTCTTATCCTGCTTATTGGCAACAATTTTCCCAGATAGACATTTTTTCCTTAAAAGGTTTTGCCGAAAGCCTCATTGAGCTTATCGGATACCCGCTTCAGATGGTAAATTGGCAACCTTTAGATGAAAATCCTTATTTTGATTCGAGTCTTTCTTTTCGCGGTATACTCAAAAATGGTATTGAAATTTTTCGAGGAGGACTGATTTGTAAAACCATCAGTGATGCTTTTGGTTTCTGGGGAGAGCATTACTGTTTAGAGGTTGCCTGGCAAAAACTTTTTGATGGTATCAAACTGAATGATTTTCAACTCCAGGAAATCAACCGATATCCTTCAATCCGGCGAGATATTTCCATTGTTGTCAATCAAGACCAGACTTGGAAAAATATCGAGTCCTTGGTCCTGAAAGTAGCTTCTTCACATGATTTACCTATGGAGAGAGTCGAACTTTTTGACTCTTACCAAGGAAAACACCTTCCTCCGGGGAAGAAAACCTTTTCTTATTCCATTGTTTTCCGATCTACACATAAAACTTTAACCGATAACGAAGTCGATGAATGGGTAAACATCATTAAAGCAGCCATTAAAAAAGAACCGGAATTATTCCTTCGGGAGGAACTCGCAGGAGGATTCTAATCGACTGGTATAGCATAATCTGTATTTTTATTCTCATTCTTAATGTTATTCGAAGTTCAATCCGGGGTTTTAGTAAAGAGATTCTGGCTTTGACAGGAGTAGTGATTGGGCTTTTGAGTGCCTTACGGTTTCACCAGAACCTAGGTCAGTTTTTGACCAATCTCTTTCATTGGAATTCAGTCTGGATGAACTTGATTAGTTTTTTTGTGATCTTCATTCCAGTCGTTCTTTTGTTTTCCTGGGTGGGTATGTTTTTTCGAAAAGTTTTCGAAGGTCTTGATATTGTATGGTTCGATGCCATTCTAGGTTTTGTTATTGGTATCTTGAAAGGTTTTCTCTGGATCTCCATCATCACTCTTTTTGTGCTTAATGTTTCTTTTCTCGAATTTCTCAATAATGGTATTTATCAATCTCGTTTTTATCAAAGTTTTACCCAGCCAATCATTGTTTTTATTGATTCGATGGTTCAAAAAATTCCTGAATTTTCCTTTCTTAATGCTTATTTAGAAAAGGGTTTAAACCAAAGTGACGATGAACTTATCCAAAGATATACTGAAGAATTTTGATTTTGATAAAATACTTCATCAGTTAAGCTCTGCCTGTGTTTGTGATGTTTCTCGCGAAAAAATGATGGAATTGCAACCCTATACCAATCCAGAGATAATCAACCAAAGGTTGCAAACCGTCCAACAACTTCTTGATTTTATCACTTTTGACGGCAGCTTAGATCTTTCTGGATTAACCGACCTTCGTGAAATTTTTCAAAAAATTGCCATTCCAGGATCGGCTCTCAATTTAAATCAAGTCATTCAGGTTTTTCATTTTTTACTCTTATGTGAAAAAACCAAACATCTGCAAAATGAAACCAGAATAAAAGAGAAGTATCCGCTTATCAAAGTTTTTTTCGATGCTATTGAAAGCTATGCTCCTCTTATTAAGGAAATAAAATTGATCTGTTCACCTGATGGGTTGATTCTCGATACCGCCAGTCCTCGTCTCCGCGATATTCGAAGACGTCTGAACCGTCTTCAAGTAGAAATTCGAACCACCATTGAAAATTGCCTACGCAATCGGGATATAGCTCCTTATCTTCAAGATACAACCTACACCATTCGACGGGGGAGATATGTGATCCCCATTAAATCCGAGTTTCGAGGACGCATCGATGGGATTGTAGCCGATTATTCTTCGTCTGGTTCGTCAGTTTTTATTGAGCCAAAACCGGTTCTCTATTTAAATAATGAATTAGAAGTTTTAACTATCCAAGAAAATGATGAAATTGAAGCAATTCTGCTAAAATTGACCAACGATTTGCGATCTTACCTCGATCGGCTTAATGCTTCATTCCAGGCTCTGGTCGAACTGGATATTCTCCACGCTCAGACACAACTGGTTCGTAAATGGCAGGCGAGTGTTCCTCGGGTAGGTGAAAGAGATCTCCTCATCAAGGATGGTCGACATCCTCTTTTAGGAGAAAAAGCGGTTCCTTTCTCGCTTCATTTGAGTCCGGATAAAAAAATCATGGTTATTAGCGGACCGAATGCTGGCGGGAAAACCGTTTTGTTAAAAAGCTTAGCTTTAATCGTTTATCTTGCTCATTGTGGGATTCCAGTTCCGGTTAATCCTGGCTCTTCCTTACCTTTTTACCATCATCTTTTTGTCGACATTGGAGATCATCAGGATATTGAACAAAATCTCAGTACCTTTACCTATCGTCTTTCAGCTTTTCAGAAATCGCTTTCTCAAATATCATCTGATAGTTTATATTTAATTGATGAAATTGGATCGGGAACCGATCCCAACGAAGGCTCGGCGTTAGCTATTGGAATGATAGACTTTCTTAGTCAACAAGGAACAACCTGTATTGCAACCACTCATTATCCTTTGATAAAAAGCTATGTTTCTCAACACTCCTCTATGATTTCGGCATCAATGGAGTTCAATCCAGTTCTTTTCCAGCCAACCTATCGACTCTTAATCGATGAAATTGGGGAAAGTTATGGAATTAAAATTGCTGAAAAAATTGGTATCCCGCAATCGATCATTAAAACTGCTTTACAACAGCTTCAAAAAGAGTGGATCGATCTTAATGAATTAATCATCTCCAATCGAAAAAAAAATCAAGAATTAACCAGTCAATTAATTGAATGGCAGGAAAAAGTGGAAGATGCTACCAATCGACAGAAAGAAGTAGACCACCTTCAGGAACAACTGGAATCACAAAAAAAACTACTTATTAAAGATTTCCAGGAAAAATTAACCCAATACCTCAAAAAAACCCGGGATGATATATCACAACTCATTGGTCAATTGAGAAAGGAAAAAACTCTTGATGTAAGTGTTTACCAGGAGCTAAAAGAACGAATCGATCCTAAATTTTATTTGAACCAGGAGTTATCTTGTTCTTCTTCAGAAGAGAGCAGGAAGGATTCTCCACAACCGGCTATGGCTTTTCAAGCTGGGGAGAAAGTGATGGTTGATATTTTCCATCAAGAAGGAGAGATTGTATCTGTTGATGACTTAAAAAATGAAGCCGTGGTTTTGGTTAACGGCCGTAAGTGTATTCTCTCTATCGGTCATCTTCAAAAAAAATCTGAAGAGGAAGAATTTCAATCCGTTATCCAGCGGAGTTATTCTTTTCAACCATCTTTAAATAATGTAAGAAATCAAATTGAAATTCGAATGATGAAAGCTGAAGCTGCCCGGGAAAAATTGGAGAAGTATTTTGATCAAGTCCTCTTAGCTGGATTTAAAACTGTCTATATCATTCACGGGAAAGGAGAGGGAATTTTAAGAAAGGTTGCCCAAGAATTTCTACAAGATAATCCTGTGGTAGAAAGCTTTCGTAATGGCTTGCCCGAAGAAGGGGGTCTGGGGGTAACTGTCGTGATTCTTAAAGACTAATTTAAAATAAATGATTCATTCACTACATTGATTACAGACCTTAGTCGGCACTGTCCCTGATTTAAAAGGCAGTACAATAGTTTTCTTACAGGAAGAGGAGGGAAGAAGCCCCGACTTTAAACAAACCGACCTTTCAACCACCGATTCTGGTCGGATGAAATCCTCCTTTGGCAGGTTTTCATGGGCGGCTTTCATCACTTTAGCAAAAATTGGAGCTGCAATAATTCCACCAGTTTTTGCTTCTCCCAAGGGTTTGCGGTCGTCATTGCCCAGAAAAACCCCACAAACCATATCGGGGGTAAATCCAATAAACAGAGCGTCAATAAAATCTTCGGTTGAACCAGTTTTTCCACCGACCGGACGACCAATATTTGCCCGTCTGGCTGTTCCCCGTTCAATAACTCCCTGGAGTAAGCGAGCCATAATATAAGCAGTATCAGCTGGTATAGCTTGGCGTACGGTTTTATTGCTGGAATAGATTACATTTCCTTCCCAATCGACAATTTTAGTAATGGCGTACGGTTCAGGGATACGTCCTTCGTTCGCAAAAGCACAATAGGCATTGACTAATTCCATTAAAGTTACCTCTGAGGTGCCTAAAGCAAGAGATAGGTTTTTTTGGAGTTGTGATTTTACTTGCATCCTTTTGGCATAATTGATAACCTGGTCGGTTCCCAATTGTTGTAATAGTTTGATAGCAATAATATTGATCGATTGTTCCAAGGCTTCATGAATTTGAATTGCTCCACGAAAAGTTTTGTCATAGTTTTTCGGTTTCCAGCCATCGGGGAATTGGAGTGGTTCATCGACATACCAGTCCACTGCAGTAATTCCATTTTCAATAGCAGTCGTATAAATAAAGGGCTTAAATGTTGAGCCTGGCTGTCGATAAGCCTGAGTCGCTCGATTAAATTTACTTTCTTGATAATCTTTCCCTCCTACCATGGCTAAAATTTCTCCACTTTTGGGATCCATGCAAAGTATGGCGCCTTGATAACCACTTTCCTGCAAGGCACCGGTCGCAACTTTTTGGACATCTAAATCAAGAGTGGTATAAACTTTTAATCCACCGTTAAAAACTGTTTCCCCGTCGTATTTGGCCAATAACTCCTTTAAAATGTGGTCAATGAAATAGGGCGCACCCGATGGAATATTTTTAAGTCCAGAAAGAACGATAGGCGTCTCTATTGCTCTTGCCATTTCCGATAGGTCGATATACCCCCTTTCGGTCATGAGACGTAAAACCCGTCTTTGTTGAATTTGGGCAGCTCGAAGATTCACATAGGGTGAAAAATTTCCTGGAGAACGCTGTATCCCAACTAACATAGCGATTTCCGCCAAATTCAATTGGGAAAGGTTTTTCCCAAAGTAAACTAAAGCAGCAGTTTTTACTCCATAAACTCCATGCCAAAAATAAATCTGGTTAAGATGAGCTTCTAAAATTTGATCTTTGGTATACTTTCTCTCGATAAATAAAGCCAAAACCTGTTCCTTAATTTTTCGGTTAAAAATTCTTTCATGGGAAAGAAAACGGTTCCGAGCTAATTGTTGAGTGATGGTACTGGCTCCTTCAACAATTCGTCGGTTTAAAATATTTTGAAGAGTTGCTCTTATAATACCGCTGATATCTATTCCTGGATGCTGGTAAAAGTTTTGGTCCTCACTGGCTATAAAAGCTTTTTGGAGCAGTTCAGGGATGTCAGCAAGAGCAACATACTCACGGTTTTCGGTATAAAGTTCGTGGATTAGCCGATCTTGGTTATCGTAAACCCGGGTCGTAAAAGATGGTCGAAAATTATCGATCTGACTGGAAATAACTCGAATATCATCTAAATAAAAAAATTGAACCAATATGAAGAAAATAATACCAGCTAAAATACCAAAAACAAATGCTGAAAAAAATGAAAAACGGAAAAATTTTGATCGAGCACGTCGTCGCTTTTTCATTTTTAAAGAGGTACCTTTTAATTCTTTATTCATCTATTTTCCTATATTTATGAACAAAAGTTTTCGTTTTTTTGGATTTTGATATAATTTCACTAAAACTTTATTATATCATTCAATACCTTTTTTTAGGTATTTTATTTGAAAAAGTCAAATAATTGGATAGGAGAATTCAATGAAGAAACTTCCTCGTATGGCATTGATCGCTGCGCTCTATGTCGCTTTTACCATTCTTCCACCTTTTTATACTTTTTCATACGGACCGATACAAGTCAGAGTAGCAGAGGCTTTTACTGTCTTGCCTTTTCTATTTCCTGAAACAATTTATGGTCTTACCATTGGGTGTTTCCTAGCTAATCTTTTGGGGCAGGTTGGCTTCTTGGATTTCGTCTTTGGTACTCTCATTACTTTTTTAGCTGCCCTGGTCACCTCAAAAATGAAAAAAGCTTACTTAGCGCCGCTCCCTCCAGTCTTATTCAATGCTTTTGGTGTTTCATTATATCTCAGTAAACTTTTTCAAGTTCCCTATTTTTATTCAGTTTTTTATATTATGATAGGAGAATGTATTGCCTGTTATGGAATCGGATATCCAATCTTAAAAATCTTGCTTAAACGTGGAATAGTAAGGAGATGATCAGATTGAGTTTTGAAAAAAGAGCAACTGAAGACCTCGAAATTCTCTGTCGAGGGGTTGAAGATATAATTAGTCGCG
Source organism: Candidatus Atribacteria bacterium ADurb.Bin276 (assembly GCA_002069605.1). Taxonomy (NCBI): domain Bacteria; kingdom Pseudomonadati; phylum Atribacterota; class Atribacteria; order Atribacterales; family Atribacteraceae; genus Atribacter; species Candidatus Atribacter allofermentans. The sequence goes on along the minus strand of MWBQ01000021.1, from coordinate 63,750 downwards.
AAGACCTCCAAAAAAAATTAAATCGCTATTATCAAACTGGACAGCCCTTAATTGTTAAAGAAGGATTTGACCCCAGTGCACCCGATATCCATCTTGGGCATACCGTTACCCTCAGAAAACTAAGACAGTTTCAAGCTCTCGGTCATCAAGTGGTATTTCTGGTAGGTGATTTTACTGGACGCATCGGTGATCCAACCGGTAAAAAAGAAACCCGCAAGCAATTGACCGAAGAAGAAGTCTTAGTCAATGCGAAAACCTATTCAGATCAAGCTTTTAAAATTCTCGATCCCGAGAAAACCATCATTGAGTTTAATAGTAAATGGCTTAAGAATCTTTCCTTTGTTGATATAATTGAAATTACTGCTCATTTTACCGTAGCCCGTATGCTGGAAAGGGAAGATTTTCATCAACGTATATCAAATGGAAAACCAGTCGGATTGCATGAATTTCTTTACCCAATTATGCAGGCTTACGACTCGGTTTCTCTACGTGCCGACGTAGAATTAGGAGGGACTGACCAACGTTTTAACTTACTCATGGGTCGTGATTTACAAAGGGAGTTTGGTCAAGAACCCCAAGTAGTCATGATGATGCCATTGTTAGAGGGTACTGATGGAGTTGAAAAAATGAGCAAAAGTCTCGGCAACTATATCGCAGTTAACGATCCACCCTTTGATATGTTTGGGAAAATTATGTCAATTCCTGATTCTCTAATAAAAAAGTATTTTATACTCCTCACCGATATCCCCATGAATACTATTCTACAATGGGAAAAAGATTTTACCAATGATCTCCTCCATCCTCGAGATTGGAAAATAATCCTGTCTAAAGAAATCGTCTCTATATATCATGGATCAGATCGTGCCAACCAGGCATTAGAAGACTTCGAACGAGCATTTGCCAAAAAGGAAAGTCCCGAAGATGCTCAAATACTTACTCTTACTAATGATGACCTTAAAGATGAAAAAATCTGGATTATTTCTTTACTCCTTAAAACTGGTGTATCTCATTCAAAAAGTGAATTACGAAGATTGGTCGAGCAGGGAGGAGTATATCTTGATAATATGAGGATAGCTGATCCAAATTCTGATATCCAAATTAAAGATGACCAATTTCTTCGGGTAGGGAAAAAGCACTTTTTCAGAATCAAGAAAAAATAAGAATGAGAAGTCAATTATTATTAAAGAATACTTATCTATGCTCATTCTTAACCTGGAAATATAGATTAAAATATTTTATTAGTCCTTTATTATGCGGAATGGAGCGACGTAGCAATCGCCTCTAATAATAATATATTGAAGGAAAAATTTAAAAGATGTGGCCGTTACCAGCTCAAAAGATGAGGGCTCAAGACAACAATACAACTTAAAAAGTATACTCTCCCCCGAGCTAGACAGTCAGCTAGACAGTCCCCTTCCCAAGGAGATGAATTATTGAATTCATTCCTCCAGGAAAGAAGAAATATGAGGGGGTTGTGTTGTGCACATTTTTTTCTCATCACTGCTTTTAAATTCCTGACTCGATATGAGCCACACGTCAATATATTTATAGAGGATAAATTTGCAACCCATGCTCAGTTAGTATAAAATAGTAGGGATAGAACACCTAGTTACTTAATTTTGCCGAATAAGGTTGGTGTTCTTTGAATGATTAGTTTTATTATTTGAACCTTACATCGAAGACTGATCCTGTTTTATAGGAGAATGAAGGCATACAAACAAGAAAGAGTGGGTTTGAAGCCCACTCTTTCTTGTTTGTATGAAAGACCAATATTTTTTATTATCGAACAAGAAAGTAATAGTATGCAGGGGGTTTAATATGAATAAAGATCTTTTTTTTGCAATCGAGCAAATTGAAAGAGCAAAGGGGATTTCGCGTGAGACCCTAAAACAAGCTATAGAAGCGGCTCTTCTTTCTGCATACAAGAAAAATTTTAAGGGCCCCCATAAAGCAGTGGAAGTTATTCTTGATCCAAATACTGGAGAAGTTAAAGTATACACCCACAAATTAGTCAACCCTGAAAATGGTGAAACGCTTGATATCGACGAATATGAAGTTCTATCCAACCAAAACCCAAATCGAGTTGGACCGGGAGAAATAGTTCAGGTTGAAATTACACCCAAAGATTTTGGGAGGATTGCAGCCCAAACTGCCAAACAGGTAATTATGCAACGCATTCGAGAAGCTGAGAGAAGTTTGGTATATGATGAATTTTTAGAAAGGGCAGAGGACATCGTTACTGGCGTCATTAACCGTAAAGAAGGGAAAAATATCATCATCGATCTGGAAAAAATTGAATCTCTTCTTCCGCCTAATGAACAGATACCATCGGAAAATTATCGGATTGGAGCCCGGATGAAATTTTATATAATTGAAGTGAAAAAAACCAGCCGGGGTCCCCGTATTGTTCTCTCTCGATCCCATCCAGGCTTAGTAAAAAGATTATTTGAATTGGAAGTTCCGGAAGTTCATGATGGTTTTGTCACCATCAAAGCTATCGCCCGGGAACCGGGAGCCCGAACTAAAATTGCTGTCGAAAGCCGGGATGCCAAGGTCGATCCGGTTGGTTCTTGCATTGGAAATAAAGGAGCAAGGGTTAAACATATAACCGATGAACTCCGGGGTGAAAAAATTGATATTATCCGTTGGAGCAACGATCCAAAGGTATTTATTTCAGATGCCTTGAGTCCGGCTCATGTCACCTTGGTCGAACTTGATTCTGATTCTAATACAGCCCGGGTTTATGTTCCCGATGATCAACTTTCACTCGCCATTGGGAAAGAAGGGCAGAATGCTAGACTTTCTGCCCGTTTGACCGGTTGGAGAATCGATATAAAAAGTGATCAGGAAATAAAAGAGGTGCCAAGTCATTGATGAAAAAAAAGAAAATACCCTTACGGCTTTGCCTGTCTTGTCGCCTTCGAAAAGAGAAAAAATCATTGGTTCGGATCGTTGCGTCACCTACTGGTGAGATAGATATCGATATGACTGGAAAAAAACCTGGAAGAGGAGCCTATATATGCCCGAATACAGAATGCAATGCTCGTATAAATAGGCAACTCCTTTCTTTTGCCCTTAAAACTGAGGTAATTCAGGAAGATGTTATAGCTCTACAGAGGGCAATTCAAAACCTAATTGAATCCTTGCCAAAGGAGGTTAAGCATGGCAAAAATTAGAATATATAAAGTGGCAGAACAGCTTGGTATGCCAACTCATGAAGTGATGGATATATTAAAAGCTTTAGGATCTGATGTAAAAAACCATATGAGTAGTATTGATGAAGAGTATATTGAGCTTTTACAGGAAGAAAGGGAGTATCAGAAAAAAGAAGAAGAAAAAAAACGAAAAAGAAAAGAGCGAACCATCCAACTCAAAGAATCCCCACTTTTGAAAGATATCGCTCGTCTTCTTGATATGAATTGGGAAGATATTGTAATTAAATTAGCCGATTGGAATGTGATTTTTGATTCAAAAAAACCTCTTCCACCATTAGTGGTTGAACGTTTAGCCCGTGAGAAAAACTGGGAAATCACCTGGGAAGATAGTTTACGAGAAAAAACTATTGAAGCTCTTCAAGGTAGTTTACAGATTCGCCCTCCGATTGTAACCGTTTTAGGTCATGTCGATCATGGAAAAACCACTTTATTAGATGCAATTCGTCGTTCTAAGGTTGCTGAATCTGAATATGGTGGGATCACTCAAAAAATCGGAGCCTATCAAATCGAAGTCAACAATAAAAAGATTACTTTTGTTGATACACCTGGCCATGAAGCTTTTACGGCAATGAGGGCTCGGGGAGCTCAAGTCACTGATATTGCCATTTTGGTAGTAGCTGCTGATGATGGTGTAATGCCTCAAACCGTTGAAGCTCTCCAGCACGCTAAAGCTGCCGATGTATCTATTATTGTTGCCATTAACAAGATCGATAAATCCGGTGCAAATCCTGATCGCATTAAGCAACAACTCTCTGATCATGGGCTGGTTCCCGAAGAATGGGGAGGAGATACAATTTTCGTGAATATATCAGCTCTTCAGAAAAAGGGGATTAATGACCTTTTAGAAATGATTTTACTGCAAGCCGAAATCTTGGAGCTCAAAGCACGGTATCAAGGTTATGCCACCGGAACTATTATTGAATCCCGATTAGATCGAGGAAAGGGACCGGTTGCTACGGTTATTATTAAAGAAGGAATCCTCAAGATTGGTGATTTTTTTGTTGCCGGCGCCACCTGGGGGAAAGTACGTTCTCTCTTTTCAGTAAATGGTAAATCCATTAAAGAGGCCGTTCCTTCTTTGCCAGTTGAAATTGTTGGTTTTTCTGAGTTACCTCCAGCTGGAACTCAATTCATGGTTTTGGAAGATGAAAAAATTGCTCGCCTCATAGCAAATCAAAAACAACTGAAGGAGCGGGAAAAATCTTTAAAAGGATCAAGTGCTCAGATTACCTCTCTCGAAGAGCTTCTTTCACCAGAAGAAGGAAAAAAGCGCGAGTTGAATATTATCCTCAAAGCTGATTTTCAAGGATCTCTTGATGCTATCGAAAAAGTTCTTTCCCAAATCGGGAGCGATGAAGTCAGTGTTCAGGTCCTCTCCAAGGGAGTTGGCAACATCAACGAAGCCGATGTCGTTTTAGCTGCAGCTTCGAATGGAATTGTTATTGGTTTTGATGTTAAACTTCCCTCTGAGGTATCAAAAGCTGCCAAAAGGGAAGGAGTAGATGTCCGTCTTTATCGTATTATTTATGATGTAATTGACGATTTACAAAATGCCATTAAGGGAATGGCAGCGCCTAAGCAATATCTGGAAAATATTGGGAAAGCCGAAGTAAGAGCGGTTTTTAAAATACCAAAAACTGGAGTGATATCTGGTTCGTATGTCACCTCGGGTAAAATTGAGAGAAATGCCTTTGTACGAGTAATTCGAAAAGGAGAAGTGCTTGAAGAATCAGCAAAAATTGTCTCCTTAAAAAGGTTTAAAGAGGATGTCAAAGAAGTCTCTATGGGATATGAATGTGGAATTGGACTTGATCGCTTTGAAGATTTTGAAGAGGGAGATATTTTAGAAGCTTATGTCATACGAGAAGAATAATGAGAATCGGATCCGGTCAAGTATTGCTTTCTCTTCCTGAAAGTTTTTCGTTAAAAGATAAAAGAAGAATTATGAATTCCATCAAACAAAGACTGAGAAACCGTTTTAATCTCTCGGTTATTGAATTAAATCCTGACGTTGCCTGGAACCAAGGCTTTATCGGCTTTGCCTGTGTTGGTGAAGATGAAATGACGGTAAGGCATTTGATCGATCAGATTGGTCGTTTTGTTGAAGACGATGGTCGGTATGAAATTATTCAATTTACTATACAAATCTATTGACCAATCAAAATAGGTAACTGTTGAAAGGGGTCTGAAAATGAAGAGCTATCGCTCACAACGTTTGGCTGAACTCATTAAAAGAGAGATAGCCACTATGGTTTTATCCAATGCGGCAGATCCACGTATAAAGAGATTGACTATTACCCATGTCAATATTACTCCAGATTTAAAAATAGCCAGAGTTTATGTCTCTTTCCCTGGCAACAAAAACGAAGTTGAAGAAAGTTTTCATGCCTTACTGAAGGCAAGTCGATTTATTCGGAGTCATATCAGTCAAAATATTCGAATACGGTACATGCCCGAAATTGAATTTATCTACGATACCAGCCTGGAAAAAGCTTATCAGGTCATAGACCTCATTAATCAAATAGGAAGAAAAAGCGGGAGTTAAAGATGGAAATACAACATTTACTTAATTCGCTACCCCAGAAAACTCCCATCGTCATCGCTTCTCATCTGAATATCGATGGTGATGGTTTGGGATCGATGATATCACTTTATTTGCTTCTTATTCAAAAAAAATTTTATCCAATAATGGTTTATGATGATACAATTCCTTATTTCTATCATTTTTTACCAAATTTAAAGGATATCCTCCCTCTAACTCATCCAAGACTGAAACAAATCTCTGAAAATACAGTTTTTTTCGCTGTTGACTGTTCCAATACTCAGCGACTGGGCCGACTGAACGATATTCGGGAAAAGTGCTCCTTGGTAGTCAATATTGATCATCATCCTGATAACTCCTCTTATGGAACCATTAACTATGTAGACCCTCACTGCCCATCAACAACAATTCTTATCTACCAATTGGCTAAAAAAAGTGAAGTGGAGTTGGATTCATCACTCTCCATGTCAATACTCACTGGACTTATCACCGATACTGGTGGGTTTCAGTATGTGGAATTAAATCAGCAGCTTCTTAGTATTTTAGAAGATCTCATCAATCAAGGAGCATCGGTCGCTACGATTATGCGTTATGCCTTTAAATGTCGACGGTATTCAGCGTTAAAATTATTAGGGATAGCCCTGAATCATTTTGTATACGATTATCAATACCACTTTGGAATAACCTATCTTCTCCAAAGCGATTTTGAACTCTGCGGAGCCTCGGAAGAAGATACTGAAGGAATCGTCGATTACGGACTCTATATTCCTGGATCTCTCATATCGGTGTTTATTAGAGAAGTTGATAATCACAGTTTTAAAGTAAGCCTCCGTTCCCAAGATGAAACCAACATTCTTCCTATTGCCCATGCTTTTGGTGGAGGAGGGCATTTAAAAGCAGCCGGTTTTAAAATCCAAGGAGATTTTAAAACCGTTTACCATAATCTGAAAGAACATATACAGGGGTACCTTTCTTCCCAATCGGGTACACCCCATTCTTTATCTGTATAAAAACATGATTGGTGGAATTATTCCTGTGTATAAGCCAGTGGGGATCGTTTCCCACCGGGTGGTAGAAACCATCCGTAAAGTGCTTGGGGTAAAAGTTGGCCATGCCGGAACTTTAGACCCATTTGCTCGAGGTCTCCTTCTCATTTGTTGGGGGAAAGCAACCCGTTTCACTTCTTTTTTTCAAGATCTTCCCAAAACCTATCGGGCTTGGATACGTTTTGGTATCTCTACCGATTCCTTTGATGTCTTCGGACAAATTAATAATTTCTCTCTTCAAACATTTACAACCGACAATATTGAAAAAGCTATTATGCCTTTTCAAGGAACAAGACATCAAGTAATTCCTCTTTTTTCAGCAACTAAATACCAAGGGCATCGGTTATATAAGTATGCTCGCCAAGGCAAATCAGTCCCCGAATTGAAAAAGGAGATTACTATTCACCAACTTCAAATCATCAATATCCAATCTGGTTCATTTCCTCAAGCAGAAATTCTATTATCTTGTTCGTCTGGTACCTATATTCGAAGTATTGCTCATGAAATTGGAGAGCAGTTGGGCGGAGGTGGATATGTATATAGTTTACGTCGAGAAAATATTGGTAATTTCTCCTGGATTGATAGTATGGTAGTCTCTGATGTCTCTCATCAACCGGAAATTCTGATCCAAAAGTCCATTCCTATTGATCAGGCCTTATACTGGATTCCCTCGGTCCTTGTTTCAAGTGAGGAAGGGAAAAAATTACTTCAGGGGAATCCGATCAATTGGCCTGAATCCCTTCCACTGCAAATGAATCCTTGGGTAAAAATTTATACACAAAATCTTTTTATAGGTTTGGCTCATATTAATCAAGAAAAACGACTTCTTCATCCCAAAATCGTCGTCGAAGAGAGGAGTCGATATGTTATCTAAAGGTTTTCCAAAAAATTATCCCGAATCTGTCATTGCACTTGGCTTTTTTGACGGAGTTCATTTAGGCCATCAAGCCGTTTTAAACCAGGCAGCAACCATTGCCACCAAAAAAAAGAAACCATTACGAATTATTACATTTTATCCCCATCCACGAAATTCTATTGGGCATAGCCATACCATAAAATATATAACCACCTATATCGAGAAATACCAGCGTCTTCAAAGCTTCTACCCGGGATGTGAGGTTTATTTTCTCCGATTTAACCGACAGCTTCGTCATACACCACCTGAACGTTTTCTCGATCTGATCAATCATTGGTTTAAACCAATAGCGGTGATAACTGGTGAAAATTTTCGTTTCGGGTATAGAACCCAAGGAGATCAATTGTTTCTTCAAAATTTTTTTAAAAAAAGAGGGGTTGAAACTGCTATCATTCCATCAATATCTCTTGACGGAGCAGTTCTATCCAGTACCATGATTCGCCAACTTATTGAAAAGGGTGATATAAAAAAAGTAAATATGGTTTTGGGATATCCTTTTTCCATCCGGGGCCGAGTTGTAAAAGGAAAACAAATTGGAAGTCAAATTGGTTTCCCAACGGCAAATCTTTTTCCGGTTTCTTCAAAAATTATGCCTCCTCATGGTGTATACTTCGGTTACATGAGCTGGAAAAGGGTAGAATATCCAGCTTTGATTTATATTGGAACCAAACCAACCGTCAGTCAAAATCAAAGGAGGGTTGTTGAAGTTCACATTGCCCACCATATTCGTCAATCTCTTTATCAAGAAAGAATTACGGTTCAACTTCAGCAATTTTGGCGCTTAGAAAAACATTTTCCTACTATTGAGGGTCTGAGAGAACAAATAACCGTAGATCAAGCCGCTTTTAACGCGTATTTACAGCATACTCAGGGTATGATAAACTAAACATCGAACGTATAGAAATCGGAGGTGTAATATCAATTGGCTCTTACTAAAGAAAAGAAAAATGAGCTCATAGAACAATTTAAAAATCACGATGGAGATACTGGTTCTCCAGAAGTTCAGATTGCTTTGCTGACAGAAAGGATTCGTGAACTAACCGAGCACTTAAAAATCCACACCAAAGACTTTCATTCCCGTCGAGGTCTTTTTATGATGGTCGGTCAACGCCGTAGACTATTGAACTATTTAAAAAAGTACCACGTTGACCGTTATTATTCAATTTTAGAAAAGTTATCATTGCGAAAGTAAGAGGAAGGTGTTGAAAATAAACAGAACCGAAATTGAGTTTGGTGAAAATAATTGTATTATTGAAACCGGAAAGGTCGCCAAACAGGCTGGTGGAGCGGTTATGGTTCGTTACGGAGATACGGAAGTTTTAGTAACCGCAACTGCATCCGAAGAACCACGGGAAGATATTGACTTTACCCCCCTTTTAGTCGATTACGAAGAACGCTTCTATGCTGCTGGAAAAATTCCAGGTGGATTTATTAAACGGGAAGGAAGGCCAAGAAGCGATGCCATTCTGAACGGGCGTTTGATCGATCGATCGATCCGACCACTTTTTCCTGAATTTTATCGAAATGATATTCAAGTTGTTACAACTGTCCTTTCGGTAGATGAAAAAAATACTCCGGAAGTGCTTGGTTTGTTAGGTGCTTCCTTGGCTTTGGGAATTTCAGAAATACCCTTTGAAGGCCCAATCGGTGCTTGTCGAATCGGCTTGCTGGATAAAGATAATTTTATAATCAATCCCAGCTTGGAACAACTTGTTTCCAGCCGTTTGGATATGGTCATTGCTGGTTCAGAAGAAGGTATTACCATGATCGAAGCTGGAGCGAAAGAAGTTTCGGAAGCAGACATCACTCAAGCCTTGAGAATTGGTTATGAATTTATTCTCAAAACCATTCAGACCCAGAAAGCAATCATATCTCAATGGGGAAAAACGAAAAAAGAATTCGAAATCCCCGCCTATTTTTCCGAAATCGAAGATTGGATTCGAAATAATTATCATTTAAAAATTGCCGACAAAATTGCCGTTTTTGATAAATCTGAACGGCAAAAAACCATCAATCTGCTTTATAAACAAGCAGTTGAAGAAGCCACTCCAACCTTTGAGAATCTCCAAGGGTTTGCATTGCTTTGGGAAAAAATTGTCAAAGAAAACATCCAGGACCTTCTCTTTAAGAGTGGGTTAAGACAGGATGGCAGGCGTCCAAATGAAATTCGACCGATTGAGTGTGAGGTAGGGATTTTACCCCGAACACACGGATCAGCTCTTTTTACTCGAGGGCAAACCCAAGCTATGGCTATTACTACTTTAGGAGCGACCAGTGAAGGCCAGAAAGTTGATGGTCTACAGGATGAAGAAGCTCGGCGGTTTATGCTCCACTACAATTTTCCACCCTTTAGTACTGGTGAAGTGAGACCGATGAGAGGTCCAGGACGCCGGGAAATCGGACATGGAGCTCTGGCTGAAAGAGCACTGGAATATTTTATCCCACCTGAATCGGAGTTTCCTTATGCAATACGGATTGTTTCTGAAATTCTTGAATCTAATGGCTCATCGTCGATGGCGACCGTTTGTGGAGGAAGTCTTTCATTGATGGATGCTGGTGTACCGATTCGATCAGCTTGCGCTGGTCTGTCGATAGGCTTAATGAGAAATCAAGAAACCAATATTTTATTGAGAGATATTCTTGGTTCTGAAGATCATTATGGTGAGATGGATTTTAAGGTGGCTGGTAGCCGACAAGGAATCACTGCTATCCAACTCGATGTAAAAAATCGAGGACTGAGCTGGGAGCTTTTAAGCCAAGCACTTGAAGAAGCCAAATCTGGACGGAATCATATTCTGGAGATCATGGATCAAGCTATTCATGCACCGCGTGAAATCCTTTCTCCTTATGCCCCGAAAATCGGTATCATCGAAATTAATCCAGACCGAATCGGTTCGGTTATCGGACCAGGTGGAAAAATTATTAAAAAAATTGTCGACGAAACTGGAGCGATTATAGACATTCAAGATGATGGAAAGATAATCATTTTCTCCCGTAACGAAGAGGGGAAAGTTAAAGCAGTTGAAATGATTAAAAACATTACTCAAGAAGTCGAAATTGGAAAAACCTATTTGGGACGAGTGACCAAAACCACTGATTTTGGAGCTTTCGTTGAAATTTTTCCAGGAAGGGAAGGGCTCGTTCATATTTCTCAATTAGCTCGGGAACGGGTTCGGAAAACAGAAGACGTGGTTAAAACTGGTGATGATATCTTAGTCAAAGTTATCGGTATCGACTCTTTTGGGAAGGTGTCTCTCAGCCATAAGGATACGCTATCTGACTCTCCCGTTCCCTCAAAAGACATCCAGCGCTCCAGAGAAAAACCTCGCTTTCACTCGAAAAGAGATAAAGATTAGAAAGATTGAGTAAATAGTTATGCTTTCAAAAAAAAACAAGATACTCATTGACACTTTTTTAATCATTTTTGGAGCATATGCCTTACTTGCTCTGCTGTCCTATGATGTAGGCATCCTTGGTGAATACATCAAAAATTTTTTATTATATGTGTTCGGTATTGGTGCCTATATCATCCCGTTTTATCTTTTTTACCTGAGTATAGAAATCTATACCTTTGAACATCCCGGTCGATTTCGAACCTGGAGTCGAATCGCCGGGATTACTCTCTGGTTTATGATTTTTCTTACTGTTAGCCAGTGGCAGGCCGATCAAAATAATTTCGCCCTGCAATCGGGTGAATTCGGAGGTTGGTTTGGAAAAGCTCTTTTTTCTTCGTTAATTTATTACTTGGGATCGTCTGGTCTTTTTCTCGTTCTTCTTTGTCTTTCTTTTTTTAGCACCTTCATCATTGGTGAAGGACGCTGGATAAGAGCTCTTCTTTCAACCATCAAGAAAGGATTAAGTCCTTCCCATCGGCATAGTAATCATTACCCAGAAGAGGCTCAACCTCTTTCCCCAAAAAAAGAGACCAAAACTCGTCTCTTCCCAAAGAAAACCCAATCAAAAGCCGCTCCAACTTTGGAATCGAAAATAATAACTAAAGAATCCCTTATATCTGAGGGAAAAAACCTTGAGGATGACGTCTTTAGATTAGAAGAATTGGATATTGAGCCTCCAGCTGAACCACTCCCTCAAATCGTTAACACCCCTCCAGCACCAGAAAAAACTGGAGGAGCAGTTTCTAAAGCGAAAAAAAAGAGAGGGAAGGAATGGATGCTCCCCTCAATGAATATTTTAAATGAATATCCTAACCGGGGAGATAGGGTTTCCCGGGAAGAAATCACCCTTGGAATTAAAAAATTAGAACAAACTTTTCTTGAATTTAACGTACCGGGAAAGGTGGTTAACGTAAGGATTGGACCCACCATAACTCGGTATGAATTCCAACCGGCTCCAGGAATAAAAGTGAATAAGATCGTTGCTCTTTCGAACGATATAGCCCTGGCTTTTGCTGCTGCTGCAGTTCGAATTGAAGCCCCCATACCTGGTCGATCAGCGGTTGGTATTGAAATTCCTAATGAGAGCAAAGAAATTGTATCGATGAAAGAACTTTTAGAAACCACCAATTTCATAAAAGATACATCACCACTATCCATTGTAGTCGGGAAAGATGTCATTGGAAGACCATTAATTTGCGATCTTCGTGACATGCCTCACCTTTTAATCGCTGGAGCAACCGGTTCGGGGAAAAGTGTGTGTATCAATGTAATACTTGCCAGCCTCCTCTATAAAGCCGATCCCAACCAAGTTCGAATTGCTATGGTCGATCCCAAAAGGGTTGAATTGTCGATTTACGCCGATCTTCCCCATCTTTGTGTACCGGTTATATCTGATGTAAGATGGGTGGTGAAGTTCTTAAAGTGGCTCTGTCGTGAAATGGATACCCGATATAAAATGCTTTCCGATCTCTCCACTCGAAACATTGAAGAGTATAATAAAACTGTGGAAGAATACGAACGACTACCCTATGTTGTAGTCATTATCGATGAATTGGCCGATTTAATGATGACCGCTCCTTCTGATGTCGAATCCTATATCTGTCGTTTAGCACAAATGGCTCGAGCGGTTGGCATCCATTTGGTGGTTGCTACACAGCGACCTTCAGTAGATGTCATTACCGGTCTCATTAAGGCAAATTTTCCTTCAAGAATTTCATTTGCAGTGTCTTCTCAAGCCGACTCAAAAACTATTCTTGATGGTTCAGGTGCTGAAAAGCTCTTAGGAAATGGAGACATGTTGTTTTCCCCAGTGGGAGTGAATAAATCTATACGAGGCCAGGGAGCTTATATCAGTACTGCTGAAACCAAAAAAATTGTTGAGCATTGGTTAAACCAAGGTGGGGAAATATACTATGCGATGGATTTTGTTCTTAAAGAAGAGGTTGCTGATACATCTGACGATGAGGATGAACTCTATCGAGAAGCGGTTTCAGTTGTCATAGAAAATGGAAAAGCTTCAACCTCTCTTTTACAAAGACGACTCCGGATTGGTTTTAACCGTGCTGCCCGGTTAATTGAACGAATGGAAAGCGAAGGTTTGGTTGGTCCTTATGAAGGAAGTAAACCCAGAAAAGTAATCGCCAACAGAGGGGACGATATTTTATGAGCGAAGAAAAAATACTGGGAATTGGCAATCTTTTAAAAAGCCAGCGGGAAAAACTTGGTTTGTCTTTAGAAGACATTGAACAACAAACCTTTATCAATAAACGATATCTGAAAGCAATAGAAGAAGAACAGTGGGAAAGTCTTCCTGGATTTTCTCACGCTTTTGGATATGTTAAAAACTATGGAAGGGTGCTCAACTTAGACCAAGAAACCTTAAAGAGTAGTTTTCATCAAAGTTACCCCAATCTCTCTAAAAATGAACCTTCTCCTCGAAGCAAGTATCGCGAATATACTCCAGACAAAGCGGATCTTTTTAAAAAAATTCTCCTTTTCCTGATTATCGCTGCGGCAATTTTAACCTCTCTCTACTTATCTATTGAATTTAGAAAAAATCGTGTTGACGCCTATGGCACTTTCTCGGCTTCTGAAGTAACTGAGCAACCGGGGTTAACGTCCCCCTTAGTCGATTCGAGTCCTGAACCAACACCAGCTTTGGTTCAGGTGGTTACGCCAACACCAACCCCAGAGTATTTATTACAGGTCAATTTACAAACTGATGATGTCGCTTGGCTTCAAGTCACAACCAACGATAATCAAAAAGTATTCTCAGGGGTTTTGGTTCCACAAAAGGAATATCGGTTTCTTAGTAATTCACCATTGGTCATGTCTTGTTTAAATGGATCAAAGGTGAGAGTCATCCTAAATGGAACTGAAGCTGGTTATCTTGCTGAAAACGAACATCGAGCGGAAAGAACCTTTCGTCCATGAAAAGCTTGTCCTTCGTTTCACTCGGGTGCGATAAAAACCTGGTGGATTCTGAGGTGGTAATAGGAAAGCTTCTTTCTTCCAAATACACAACGATAACCACTCCAGAAGCAGCTGATTTGATAGCAATCAATACCTGCTGTTTTATTAATGAGGCAACCCAAGAGACTGAATCATGGATTGACCGTCTGATCCAGATAAAAAGAAAGGATCCACACAAGACTCTTGTCGTTTTGGGTTGTTATCCTCAACGTTATGGAAAGCAATTATCCTCGAAGTATCCTGAAGTTGATTTTTGGATTGGAGTTAATGACTTTCCCTTTATCAATGAAATCCTTACCCACCAAGTTCCGAATCAGGTATTCATTGATAAGCCTCCTTATCTTTATGATGAATCAACCGAACGGCTCCTTTCGACCCCATCTCATTATGCCTATCTAAAAATTACCGAAGGATGCAACCATCGTTGCAGTTTCTGTGTCATTCCATCTATTCGTGGTAAACAGAGAAGTCGTCAGATTGATTCAATTCAAAAAGAAGCTCTCCAACTAATTGATCAAGGCGTAAAAGAAATCATCCTCATCGGGCAAGATATTGGTAGTTTCGGTTTAGATTGTTCGGGGAAAAAAGAACTTGCTCATCTCTTGCAAAGGTTGGATCGCTCCCTCCCGAGTGGAATCTGGATTCGCCTTTTATACCTTTCTCCCGACAGTATCAATCAACAATTGATTGAAACCATAGCCGCTTCGGAGAAAATTTGCAAATATTTAGACGTTCCCCTTCAACATGTCCATCCTTTGATTCTGCAAAATATGAATCGGTCATCAAACATTAATAAAACTTTGGAAATTTTAAACACCCTTCGTTTGGCAATACCAGGTTTATTTCTTCGCACCACCATGATGGTTGGATTTCCAGGAGAAACTGATGCTATCTTCAATCAAATGGTGTCAGTGATAAAATCCTTTCGATTTGAACGATTAGGATGTTTTGTTTATTCCCCACAATCTAATACACCCGCTACGCAGCTATCTCATCAAGTCGAAGATGAAGTTAAACAAGCACGTTATCAAAAGATTATGAAAATTCAGAAAAAAATAGCTCAGGATTTTCATCGCTCTTTAATCGGGAAGACTTTGGAAGTAATTTTGGATCAAGGGCCTCTCCCTAAGAAATCATCAATCTTTTTAGGTCGTACCTATGGTGATGCTCCTGAAGTCGATGGTCAAATCAAAGTTAAAGTCAATAAGAATTTAAACATCTTACAGTCGGGTGATATTTTAAGGGTAACTATCAATAAGAGTTCAGCCTATGATTTGGAGGGAATATATCCGTGAAATCAGCAATTCTTTGCATAGGAACCGAAATAACGACTGGGCTGGTGAAAGACATAAATGCCCATTTTTTAGCTTTTAACCTTACAGCAGTTGGCCTTTCCCCTAAGTTGGTTCTGTTTGTACCCGACCAGAAAGAAACCATTACCAAAACCTTACAATTTATATTTGAAGACGAGGAAATTCAATCGATATTTATAACCGGTGGCTTGGGTCCAACCCAAGATGACCTGACTCGAGAAATATTAGCTGAAGTTATAGGAAAAAAGTTATGTTTCATGCCTGAACAATGGGATAATATTATTCGATTTTATCAAAAGATTCGCAACACTCTGCCACCTGAAAATAACAAAAAGCAGGCTTTTATCCCCGAAGGATCCCTTCTCTTAGAAAATCCTCTGGGAACCGCCCCTGGATTTGTTTCCGATTTTAAAGATAAAAAAATATTTGTCATACCCGGAGTACCAAAAGAAACAGAATATTTTTGGCCAATCATAAAAACCCATCTTCCTTCAAATGATAACCAATTTTATAGAAGTGAAATGATAAAAATATGTGGAGTAGGGGAGTCTCAATTTGAAACCGAACTCCAGCCTTTTTTATCTTCTCTTCCGGATACCTTGCAATCAGCGTATCTTCCCTTTTTTGGAGAGGTATGGTTTTATCTCTATTCTTATCAAAAAAATCATCAGGTTATTCAAAGTGCTGAAAATATCATAAAAAAAATCAAGGAAGTATGGAAACCCTTTCTCTTTTCTCAGTGGGGGAACACCTTAGAACAGGCCTGTGGAAAGCTTCTCAGGGAAAAGCGCTTAACCATTGCTACAGCAGAATCTTGTAGCGGGGGGTTATTGAGCCATCGCTTAACCAACATTCCCGGAAGTTCAGCATATTTTTATCGTGGATATGTAGTCTATAGTAACCAAGCCAAAATCGACACGGTTGGAGTGCCTTCATCATTAATTGCTGAGTATGGTGCTGTATCAGAAGAAGTCGCTCGAGCCCTTGCTGAAGGAGTGAGAGAAAAATCCCATACCGATATCGGGATTGGAATCACCGGCATTGCTGGTCCTTCCGGAGGTTCGAAGCAAAAACCCGTCGGATTAGTCTATATTGGAATATCCAATTTTCAACATACTCAGGTTAAGAAACATCTCTTTTCCGGCGATCGGGAGGTTATCAAAATGCTCTCGACGCAAAGCGCGCTTACCCAATTATTTCTTCAACTCCAGAGGGGGATAAATGATGAACGATAATCCCATCCGCTGTTTTGTTGCTTTTGATTTTTCTCCAGAAGCTAAAGCCTTCATTCATTCAATAATTGAAAAAAATCAAACTCGTTTACCCCAAGCTCGATGGGTGCAACCTAATCAGATTCATGTCACTCTCCAATTTTTTGCTGCATTATTACCCACTCAAGTCAATCAGGTAAAATTAATCATCCAAAACTTCTTTCCACTGATTGAAAGCTTTCCTTCCACCTTAGCAGAAATCGGCGCATTTTCTTCCTGGAATCGAGCACGGGTTATTTGGCTTGGACTTGATCTTCGGTCGGGTGAAATAATGAAACAAGCAACACAGGTTTTTAACGAAGAATGTACAAAACAAGGTATAGCAGTTGATCGAACCCGTCCTTTTTCTCCCCATCTTACCCTGGCTCGGCTTAAAAATCCGGTTTCTATTCTTCCTCAACAATTGTTTCAACCAACATGTTATACTACTTCTATCAGACAGGTATCATTTTATCAAAGCACTTTGACGCCTCGGGGACCAATTTATTCCCCTTTGATTACCATACCGCTGAAAGAGGTGAAATAATTGACAGACAAAGAAGATATGGTAAAACAAGCCATCAATATGATTGAAAAAAAATACGGTAAGGGCTCAATTATGTTATTGAACCAAGAAACCATGACAACCGATATTGAAATTATTAAAACCGGGTCGGTTCTCCTTAACATGGCATTAGGAGTAGGTGGTATTCCTCGCGGACGAGTGGTGGAAATATATGGCCCGGAAGCTTCGGGAAAAACCACCATTGCACTTCACATAATTGCCGAAGCCCAAAAAAAAGGTGGAATAGCTGCTTTTATAGATGCCGAACACGCTCTTGATCCCATCTATGCAGGAAAAATAGGAGTTCAAGTTGACAAACTTCTAATCTCTCAACCGAGTACCGCCGAAGAAGCTTTGGATATCGTCGATACTTTGGTCCGGAGTGGAGCAGTGGATGCGGTAGTTTTGGATTCGGTAGCCGCCTTAGTTCCACGCGCCGAATTGGAAGGGACTATTGGAGAACAAATTATTGGACTCCAAGCACGGCTTATGTCCCAAGCACTACGAAAGTTAACCGGATTTATAAGTAAAACCAGAACCGTCGCTATCTTTGTAAATCAGTTGCGAGAGACCATTGGGAATATTTATGGGCCAACTGAAACCACGCCCGGAGGACGAGCGTTGAAATTTTATGCCAGTGTACGCATTGATGTCCGAAAAAGAGACTTTATACGCATTACCGATAATGAAATTGTTGGAACCAAAACTCGAATTAAAGTGGTTAAAAATAAAGTGGCCTCTCCTTTTAAAGAAGCAGAAATCGAATTGATATACGGGGAGGGAATATCGAAAGAAGGGGAAGTTCTCACCATTGGAGAAAATACCGGATTAGTGAAACGAGCTGGAAGTTGGTTTTCTTTTAATGATAATCGTTTAGGACAGGGACGAGAAAATACCCGCTCTTTCTTAAAAGAAAACCCGGATGTTGCCAGCCAAATTCTGATCGCAGCTTTGGAAAAAATGAATGTAGACCCAAATTTAGTCATGAATTAACCTAATGAAAAAAAAACTAACTGTTGAAGAACGAATTGTTCGAATGATCTGTAAATCCTGGTATACCAAAAAAAGGCTCAGAGAAAAGCTAATATCCGAAGGATACCCAGAAAACGATGTCGAGGAAGCTCTCCAAGCTTTTGAACAAGATGGATATATTGATGATGAATTTTTTATGAAAACCTATTTGGAAGGAAAAAGAAATAGCAATCCACGTGGTTTCTGGGCATATAAAACTGAATTGGAACGATTGGGTATCGAAAAAGATTTACTTGAACAATTTCGATCTATTTATTTTCCTCCTTCCGAAGAAGTCAAAGATGGAATCGAACTCATCCGGAAATGGTTTCAACAAGGTGAAACCAGTCGGGATCGAATTATCCAACGTCTATCACGAAAGGGATTTAGTTACGATATTGCCGAATGGTCATGGAACCAATTCCAAGCCAATCGGGAAGAAGAGTTATCTTGACTTGATCTTTGCCCATCGGTAAAATATTCTCTATGCAGTTTTTTAACATAGCTTTTAATCAATACCAAAATTTATTTTATTGGTAAGAAGGAAAATCCGAAAATTCTTCGAACATCGAATAGAATCAGTCAATACCCATCAGGCTTTTTATACGTACTTTGAAAATTGAATAAGGGGTGATCGCACAAATGTTGCTTGTATATATATTAATAGGTATTGTGGTTGGAGCCGGGTTAGGGTTTAAGGCTGGCATGTCTTTTAAGTTGAAACAGATGCTACAGAAAAAAGAAGATGTGGAGCAAAAAATTCAAGAAATGCTTCAAGATGCCAATCGTGAAGCCGAAACTATAAAAAAAGAGGCTTCACTAAGCTCTAAAGAACAGATTATTCGAGAAAAACAAGCCTTAGAAGAAGAAATGAGAAAGAAAAGGAAAGATTTACAGGGTTTTGAAGCTCGCTTATTGAGAAGAGAGGAAATGTTAGAAAGAAGAAATGAGCAGATCGAAAAAAGAGAAAGTTATCTTCAAAAAATTCATGAAGATGCAGAAAAAACTCTTAGAGAAGTTGAAGAGATGAAAGCAAAAGAAGTTGAAGAACTGGCTCGAATTGCCGGATTAACTATTGAAGATGCTCGTGATGAATTGTTGGATCGATTAGAAAAAACCCTGGCGTTTGAAACAGGTTTAAGAATTAAAGAAGCGGAAGAAAATGCTAAAAAAGAAGCAGAAAAAAATGCTCGACATATCGTTGTTCAAGCAGTACAACGATATGCTGCTGAATACACAGCAGAAAACACCGTCTCGATTGTAAGTTTACCGAACGATGACATGAAAGGACGTATTATCGGTCGAGAAGGAAGAAATATTCGGACTTTTGAGATGATGACCGGAGTTGACCTTATCATCGATGATACTCCTGAAGCAGTCATAATTTCATCCTTTGACCCTATCCGTCGGGAGATCGCTCGTATTGCTTTGGAAAAACTGATCTTGGATGGTCGCATTCACCCAGCACGAATCGAAGAGCTTATTGAACGAGCAAAAACCCAGGTTGAAGAAAAAATAATCCAAGAGGGTGAGCAGGCTCTTTTTGACACTGGAATAAAAAATGTCAATTCAGATCTGGTAAAGCTTTTAGGAAAACTTTATTATCGAACCAGTTACGGGCAAAATGTACTCCAACATTCCAAAGAGGTGACCCATTTCGCTGGGATTATGGCTTCCGAACTGGGACTAAACGTCAACCTAGCCAAAAGGGCTGGTCTGCTTCATGATATTGGGAAATCTCTCGATCATGAAATCGAAGGACCTCATGCCAAAATCGGAGCTGAATTAGCGGAACGATATGGTGAAAAGTGGGAAATCATTCATGCTATCGAAGCACATCATAACGACATCGAACCACAAACCATCGAAGCTATCTTGATTCAAGCTGCTGATGCTATATCAGCTTCACGACCAGGAGCTCGTCGGGAAAGTTTAGAAGCCTATATCAAAAGGTTGGAACAATTAGAAAAAATATCTAATTCTTTTGATGGTGTTGAGAAATCCTATGCCATTCAAGCTGGTCGAGAAGTTCGAATAATTGTCAAACCCGAGAAAGTGGATGATGCTCTTTCAGCAAAGTTAGCTTACGATATCGTTAAAAAAATCGAAAAAGAGCTTGAATATCCAGGTCAAATTAAAGTTACTGTCATTCGTGAGACCCGAGCTGTGGAATATGCCAAGTAGGAGGAAAGCACTTTGAGATTTCTCATCATAGGAGATGTTATTGGAAAACCGGGTCGAAAATTAGTTGGAGAAAAAGTTAAAACCATTAAAAAGTCTCATAATATTGATGCAGTAATTGTCAATGGGGAAAATTCAGCCGGAGGGTTGGGAATCACCCCCGAAACAACCGAGGAGCTACTTGGATTTGGAATAGACGTGGTTACCACTGGTAACCACGTCTGGGATAAAAAAGAAATCCTTCCTTATATTGATAGTCAATTTAGATTGTTACGTCCTTTGAATTATCCACCCGGTGTCCCAGGAAATGGATCGGTTATTCTAAAAAACAACCAGAGGAAATGGGCAGTCTTAAATCTAAGCGGTCGAGTTTTTATGTCACCACTGGATTGTCCTTTTCAAACCCTTGATAAAGAATTAGAAATAATAAAAAAAGAAACCAATATTATACTGGTTGATTTTCATGCTGAGGCAACATCAGAAAAAATTGCTTTTGGATGGTATTGTGACGGCCGAGTTTCTTGTGTCGTTGGAACACATACCCATGTGGTTACTGCAGATGAGAAAATTCTTCCTGGTGGAACCGCTTATATCACTGACATCGGTATGACTGGGGCTCATCAATCCGTAATTGGTATTGAAACCAAACAAATTTTAAGTCGTTTTTTGACCCAAATACCAGTTCGGTATACTGTTGCCAAGGATAATGTCATTTTGAATGGTGTTATTGTAGAAGTTGATGACCAAACTGGGAAATCGGTTTTCATCACACGATACAGTTTGAGTTGAAGTGTATTCGATTTTATTCTAACCTCAACAAGGAGGATATTCAGAGGTGGATGTACTGAAGGTTTCTTCAAAATCGAATCCAAATTCAGTCGCAGGTGCTCTTTCTGGAATCATTCGAGAAAAACAAATAGTTGAAATACAAGCAGTGGGTGCTGGCGCTGTCAATCAAGCAATTAAAGCCATCTCTATTGCTCGTGGATTTCTTGCTCCGAATGGAATTGATTTGGTCTGTATTCCAGCCTTCACCGACATCATTATAGATGGTGAAGAAAGAACTGCTATTAAGTTAATTGCAAAACCTTGGAATAAGTAAATCTTATTTTAAATAATAAAGCCTGTACCAAGGATAAATTGCATTGTGTACAGGCTTTATTATTTATCAAAATGGGTAGAAAATTTAATTATGGCGAACAAGACTTTTTTTGTTGAAACCTATGGATGTCAAATGAATAAAAGCCGAAGCGAACATATTGCCCAGGTTATGGTTCAAAATGGGTATCATCTGATCGAAGATAAAAAAAGAGCCGATATTCTTTTGTTTAATACCTGCGCTGTACGGGAACATGCCTCGGAAAAAGCCATTAGTAATATTCAAAAAACCATTAAGGACCTCAATAAAATTTCGCGACATCCAATTATTGTTATTTTTGGTTGTATGAGTCAATTCCTTAAAAACCGTCTCGTTCAAAGAGTTCCTGGAGCTCAAATAGTGATTGGTACTTCAAACATCGAACAAATTCCTCAATATCTTGAAGAATATACAAGAAAAAAGAAGAAAATATTGGACTTTAATCTCCCATCAACTTCTCAGGTTTTTGATGAAAGAGGTTATCTCCGGAATTCTTCACAGATTTTCACTTTTTTACCCATCACTTATGGATGTAACAATTTTTGTAGTTATTGTGTGGTCCCTTATACAACCGGTCCCCAAAGAAGCAAACCATTACTGACCATCCTAAAGGAGATCGAGAAAATTATCCAAGATGGATACCAAGAAATCATCCTTTTAGGTCAAAATGTGAATAGTTATGGATTAGACTTAGGTTTAAAAAATGGCTTTGAAGTTCTTTTACAAACTATTGATCAAAATTTTCATGATTCATCGATCTGGATTCGCTTTTTAACCTCTCACCCCAAAGATATGCGACCATCCATTGTTGACATCGTAAAGAATTCTCCTTTAATGACTCGTTATTTTCATCTTCCAATTCAATCCGGATCAGATCGTATTTTAGCTGCCATGAATCGGGGTTATACCCGCGATCATTATATGGGATTAATAAATTATATCCGACAAACATTACCTGATTCGGGAATTGGGACTGACATTATCATTGGTTTTCCCGGTGAAACTGAAAGGGATTTTTTGGATACTCTTGATATAGTTCAAGAAGCTCAGTTTGAACAAGCTTACACCTATATCTATTCTTCTCGATCAGGAACTGCTGCTTATCAGCTTCCTGATCAACTTCCGTTGGCAGAAAAGAAAAAACGGCTTCAATTGCTCAATCAAACTCTTTCTGATATTCATCAAATAAAGTTAAAAGCCTGGGTCGGCAAAAGAGCAAAGATTATGATTGATCAAATAGAAGGATTGAATGCTTCAGGAAGAACGACCGATAATCAAAGAATCTTTCTTCCCAATTCAAATTTATTCCTTGGACAAGTAATCTCGGTCGTAGTGATAAATACTTTGAAAGGTAAACTTTATGGAGAATTGGTTCTTTCCTGATAATTTAGATCCGATGCCAATCCTTTGTTTAGCTGGTCCAACTGCCAGCGGGAAAACCGATCTTTCCATATTTCTTGCTCAGAAATTAGGGAAGGTCGAATTGATTTATGCTGATTCTATGGCTATTTATAAATACTTAAATATTGGTACCGCCAAGCCTTCTATAGAGCAGAGGGGTCTTATTCCTCATCATCTCATTGATCTACTTGAACCAGATCAAATCTGGAGTTCCTTTCGTTTTCGGGTTGAAGCTTTTCGATGTATTCTTGAATGTTTAGAAAGACATTCGCTTCCAATCATCATTGGTGGTACCGGTTTTTACCTTAAAAGTTTATATCAACCTTCAATTCCCCAAGGAAGCCCCGCCCATCCCCGATTGCGACTCCTTTTGGAACGTTATTCCAATCCCCAGCTTTTTGCTTATCTTGTAGCTATTGATCCTCCTCGTGCGTTCCAGATTGGTAAAAACGATCGAAAACGTTTGATTCGTGCTCTCGAAATTTACCATCAAACTGGTAAACCTCCGACCTCTTTTAAAAAAATAACCTCTAAAACCAGAAATCCCTTTCAATTTATTCTAATTGGCCTTGATCATAAGAGAGTGGACCTAAAAAGAAGAATCACCGAAAGAACTCAGCTTATGATAAAACAAGGACTTATCCAAGAGACTCAAGATATTTTATTAAAAGGTTTTTCACCCAATGTTCCTGCTTTAAAAAATTTTACCTATGGACCGGTGGTTCAATGTCTTCAAGGTCGTTTAACCATCCAACAAATGGAAAAACGAATCACTATAGGAACTATTCAATATTTGAAAAGACAATTGACTTGGTTTCGGAAAGCTCCGGTTCTTTGGATTTCTACCGAGGGAAAAAATTTCGATATAATAAGTGATGAGATTATTCGCATCTTTTTAACCTATTGCATAGGAGGTCATTCAAATGAATGAAAAAAACCAGGAAAAGATACCACCTCAAAAAATTACTGACTTAGGGTATTACTTTTTAAATGTAATACAAGCAAAAGCCTGGCAATATTTAGGATTGTTGGTTCATCCTGAAAACGGTGAAACTCTAATTGATTTAAAAGAAGCTCGTCGCGCCATCGATCTCTTTGAATTAATTTTTGAGAACTTAAAAAATGATTTCCCTTCATCAATTAAAAAAGAAATGGAAATGCATCTGACCAATTTACAACTCAATTACGTAGAAAAAGTGAAAAAAGAAGAGGAGCAAAGCGAAAAGAAATAAATTTTACATAATATACCTTATGGGAACCACTTCTGAAATCAAATCAACTACTTTTCAACCATTTTTTTAAGATGAAAAGTCCAATTGACGGATGCGTCCGGTAGCTTCTCGAGATATCGAACAATGGACTTCAACCATACCATCAATTCGATATTCAATATTTTCGATATAGCCATGCTGGTATATCTCTTTTTCGATCTGAGGAAGATTTTGGTAGCTTACTGTGATGTTTAAGCTTTCCCGATTGTTTCTCAGCAGTTTACCAATCATCTCGATCAGGTTTTCAATACCAATTTTTTTCTCGGCTGATACCATGACTACTGGATAATCATCAAACCAATCCCGTGATATAACCGGGACAGGCTCAACCATATCAATTTTATTGAAAACGATAATCTTCGGTCGGCATGATATGGCCATATTTTGCAAGATGCGGTTAATCACCTTATGATGTTCCGGGTAACTGGGATCTGAAGCGTCTAAAACTTCAAGAAGACAATCGGCATCGTTTATCTCATCCAGAGTCGCTCGAAAGGCATCAATAAGTGTTTCAGGCATTTCCCGGATAAATCCTACCGTATCGGTAAAAACAACCGAACCAATCCCTGGCAAAAATGCCTTTCGAGCTGTCGGATCAAGGGTGGCAAATAATCGGTCCTCAACATAGGCATGGGCATTGGTAAGACTGTTTAAAAGCGTCGACTTCCCAGCATTGGTATATCCAACAATGGCAACAATCGGTAAGTTCTTTTTTATCCGAAGGCTCTTCTGAACCTCACGGCGCCGGTTCACTTTAACGAGTTCTCTTTTAAGCTGTGCAATTTTTTGTTTAATGCGTCTTCGTTCGGTTTCAATCTTTTGTTCTCCTGGTCCACGGGTACCAATCCCACCGCCCAAGCGGGACATTTCGACTCCCCTTCCGGACAATCGACTTAATTCATACTGAAGTGATGCCACTGCAACTTTAATCTTCCCTTCTGAAGAACGAGCACGCGCAGCAAAAATTCGGTGAATAAGAGCTATCTTAGTATAAACTTTGATATTAAAGGCTTTTTCGAGGTTTTTTTGTTGTGAGGGTGATATTTCGGTATCAATAATTACACCGCGAATATCAGGATTTTTCTGTAAAAAAACTTTGATTTCTTCAACCTTTCCCTTTCCCAGATAGTAATGAGGAAAAGGATGAAGAACTTTTACATCCCTAATCTCGCTCATTTGAAAGCCTGCACTACGAGAAATCTCCAGTAATTCTTGACAAACACCATCCGCTCCCATATTCGTCTGGTTGTCATGACCACTGCAAACAATACCAAGGGTTTTAATGAATAATTTTTGATTATTCAGAGCTATATCAACCTCCTCCTCCATAAGAATTTTTTAAGATTTCCCAATACATTTTAACTCGATGACGAAGTCCTTTCATCAAGCCCATTTTTTCTTCCTTCATCACATGAGTCAACCCCGGTAACTTTACCAGTTTCATCGTCACACCGTTTTTTCGAATATAACGGTTCATAGCAACTTCAACCCCATATCGGGATACTTCCAGATCGGATATGTTTTGGATGACATCGGTCCGAATCGCCCGTTGTCCAGATAATAATGGAGCAATTTTCTGGGCAAAATCGGTCGCAAAGCGGCCTTCTTCAAATACCCCAATGGTTACGTCGGCTTCTCTTTCGGTAACAGGATGAACCAAACTCAAAACATGACTTTCTTCTAAACCAACCAAATCCGCATCTAATAGGAGAACAACATCGGTTCTTATATACTCTAGCCCTCGATAAAGGGCACCACCCTTTCCTACATTACTAATTAAATCTACTACCTCAACATTACGACTTCGTGCAATATCAACTGTTCGATCGGTTGACCCATCGCTCACTACTACAATCTGTTCAATAATGGGTACACTTTTCAAAACATCAATAATTGGTCCTATCGTTTTTTCTTCATTATAAGCAGCAATAATTGACGTAATTCGGTGGTTTTTATTATTTAATTGTTTTGTTTCAGTTTGATCTCCCATGCTCATTCCTGCAAAATAACCAATTCTTCCTTAATTTTTTTTATCACTGATATCAATTGCTCCCGGGTACACTCTATCCTCTTCCCGTTTGAACGTATTTTAATTTCCAAAATACTATTTTTCAAGGCTTTTTCACCAACAATTACTTGAATAGGGAATCCAATTAAATCGGCTTCTTTAAATTTATATCCAGCGGAAACATCACGATCATCCCATATCGCCTCATACTCCTCATAAACCAGTTGCTGGGAAATACTTTTGGCTAACTCTATACTGGCTTGATTTTTTAATTTTACCGGTATGACAATTATCTCATAAGGAGCGATATTCCAGGGCCATTTTATTCCGTTTTCATCGTGGTTGGCTTCAATTGCTGCAGCCATAGTTCTTCCAATGCCAATTCCATAACATCCCATAATCAAAGGTTTTTCTTTTCCGTCCTGATCAACAAAATAGGCTTTCATCGATTCTGAATATTTGGTTCCCAATTGAAAAATGTGGCCAACTTCAATGCCTCGTTTTTCTTCCATATCAGCATGGCATTTCGGACAATCGTTGACTTCCTGGGTTGAGGTGGCCAAACACTTTGGACATCTCATCACTTTTTCTTCTCCAGAGCTGGCAATAATGAGAAATTCATGAGAAATATCACCACCGATTACTCCCGAATCGGCTCTCGCTGCAATATATTCTAAACCAAAAGATGAAAATATCTTTGAATAGGCATTATACATTTTTTGATAACTAACCTGTAATCCTTCATAATCCCGATCGAAGCTATACAAATCCTTCATAATGAATTCTCGAGATCGCATTATTCCAAAGCGAGGTCGGATTTCATCTCGAAATTTAGTTTGAATTTGATACAACAGCAAAGGAAGCTGTCGATAAGAACGGATCTCTTTCCTGGCTATATCGGTAATAACCTCTTCATGGGTTGGTCCCAAACAAAAATCCCTTTCTCGGCGGTCTTGAAAACGGATTAATTCCGGACCATAAATTTCCCACCGTCCAGTTTCTTTCCAGAGTTCTCCTGGTTGAAGAGCCGGTAATAAAAGTTCCTGTCCATCAGCTCGGTTAAGCTCTCGACGAACAATATTCATGATTTTTTCTAAAGAACGTAAACCCAAAGGGAGGATATTGTAAATTCCCGATGAAAGTTGTCTGATCATTCCTGCCCGCAACATTAAGCTATGGCTGATCACCTCGGCTTCGGCAGGATTCTCTTTCAGTGTTGGAGCAAACAAAGCTGACATTTTCAAGGCGTATTTTCCTCCTATTCTTTCACCATTTGATTGGATACCATCGATCGTAATTGTTTTATGAGCTCATTCAAAGCATTCTGTTGATGCACGGTTTTAATAACCTTACCTCGAACAAAAAGAAGTGCGGTTGATTTTCCAAAAGCTAACCCTAAATCAGCCTCCTTCGCTTCTCCCGGACCATTTACCTCACACCCCATAATTGCTAATTTTAAGGGAGAGGGAGATGATATCTTTTGTACAGCTGCTTTTATTTCTCTTACAAATGATACCACATCTCCTCTGGTTCGAGCACAGGTTGGGCAGGAAATTACTTCGATTCCCTTTTGCCGTAGTCCAACTCCTCGGAGGATTTCTACCGCGACCTGGGATTCAAGAATCGGATTGGGTGATGTGAGAGAAACTCGTATATTATTACCAATTCCTTTTTGTAGGATTGTACCTAAAGCAATTGTCGATTTGATGATTCCTTCAAATCCCTCGCCAGCTTCAGTAAGCCCTACATGCAAAGGATAGGAAAAAGTGGCAGCTAAGCGTTCATAAACCTCAATAGTTTCATTTATATCGGTTGATTTGGCAGAAAGGATAATGCGATGAAAATCCTTTTTTTGAGGAACCTCAAGCATTTCGATTATGCTGTCAAGGAGCGCCTCCACTCTCCCCTTCTTTTGAAGATGAGAGGGGAGTGAACCGGCATTGGCACCCAACCGAAGCACACCACTTCCTGCCTTTAACTTTTCAATAAGCTGATGGTATTGGAGCTGGTTTTTCCAGGTACCAGGATTAACACGAATTCCATCAATACCTGCTTCGACTGCCTTCAGGGCAATGGTCGGTGAAAAATGAATATCCGCTATGAGAGGGAGGGGTGAATATTTTTTTAGCTGAATGATGCCGGACAAAGCTCTTTCATCGGGAACGGCAATTCGAAAACAGTCACTTCCAGCCGCTGCTGCAGCACAAATTTCACTCAGACATTCGTCAACCCGTCCTGGATAAATCCTCCCCATGGACTCCACCGATATTGATGAATGACCACCAATGGCAACTGAACCAAGAAAGACTTGTATGGTTTTTTCTCGTTTCATTTTCCAGTAACAATTCTTAAAACATCCTGATAAGTAACGAATATTGCCATCAAGATGATAAATAAAAAACCAATCATATAGAAAAATCCAATTTTACTGGGATCCATAGGCTTCCCACGGATTTTTTCATAAAGAAAAAGTAATAAATGACCTCCATCTAAAGCTGGAATGGGCAATAAGTTAAAGAGAGCCAAAGCAACACTAATCAATGCAGAAAAATAAAGTAAATTTAAAAATCCATAACTGGCAGCTTGCCCAGACATACGAGCAATTCCAATTATACCAGTCACTTCCATTGGAACCCGTCCCATTACCATATAAAGCAAGCCAAGAAAGCTCACGACAAACCATTCTATCACTGAAGAAACACTTTTATAAAAGGCAACCAATGGATTCACCCGGCGATTTTCAACTCCATAGACAATACCAATCAAGAAACGTTTTTCATCTTCATCCCAACCAGGAGTTAACTGTACTTCAATTGGTATTTGTTCCCGTAATACGGTCAAAGATAGTTCTTTTTCACCGTTAAGGGCGATTTGATTGGATAAATCCTCCATTTTTTCAATAGTTTTGCCATTAATCGAAGTAATAACGTCTCCAGGTAATATCCCGGCGCTTTGAGCTGGGCTATTTTCAATAACTTGTTGAATTTTTAAACTGCTGGTTGGAACTCCCATAAAACTAAACACTAAAAAAACTAAAATGATCGATAAAAATAGGTTCATGGCAGGGCCCCCTGCCACAATCAGGCTTCTTTGATAAATTGGCTTTTTATCAAAACGCTCAGCATCGGGAACGCTTGCTTCACTATACCCTTCAATGAGCGTATCTTCCATCCCGGCCATTTTGGTAAATCCACCCAGCGGAAAGGCTCGTATCGAATATTCAGTATCCCCTTTTTGAGTTGACCAGATTTTTGGTCCATACCCAATGGCAAATTTTAGAACTCTTACCTTAAACCATCGAGCAAAAATAAAATGACCGAATTCATGGCAAAGAACTAATAACCCAATAACAAATATGGTAGCTAAGATAGTCAGCATTTTAAGGATCTCCTTTGTTGTATCAGGTTCTTCGCGGTTTTATATCCCTGGTTATAGATATCAATAACATCAGATACCGATTTTGGTTTTGTTATCGTTGTTTCCAAGGTTTTTTCCAAAAGAATTGGAATATGGTTAAATCGAATTCGGTGATTTAGAAAAGCTTGAACACAAGCTTCATCGGCTCCACAAAAGAAAGCTGGGTACCCTCCTCCCAAGCACCCTACCTTAACTGCGAGGTAAAAACCCTGGAAACGATCAGGAACTGGATAATCAAAATGTAATTGATGCAGTCGGGTAAAATCCAGTTTATATTCTTCCCGGGGAGAAGTTCTTACGTTTTTTAAAGTGTGCAGAATTACCGATCTCATATCCGGTTTGGAAAGAAGTGCCATTATAAAGCCGTCTTTTCGCTCGATCAGAGCATGAATAACACTTTCCCTTTGGATGAGAACATCAATTTGAGAATAAGGAAAACGAAAAAGGCAATTGGCTTCAATCACTTCTAAACCTTTATTAATTAAGTTCGCTGAATCAATAGTTATCTTGGTTCCCATTTTCCAATTAGGATGCGAGAGAGCCATTTCAGGAGTAATTTCATTCAGATCTCCCTGCCATTCATAAAACGCTCCTCCTGAAGCTGTGAGGTAAATCTTGGCAATATGTTCTTTGTTTTGACCTTGAATGAGTTGATGGAGAGCATTATGCTCGCTATCCAGTGCTATGAGATTTTTATGTTGGCTTAAATCTCTTTCGCCTTTCCAAAGCTCGCTTCCAGCAACGATGATTTCTTTGGTTGCCATCCAAATGGTCTTATTGGTGATTAATAAATCATAAAAAAGGTCAATCCAATCAACCCCCGACAACGCAAAAAATATTCCATCTACAGAATTTCCTAAAAGTATTTCTTTAACTTCATCTCGGTTTTTTAAAACCTCAATCTCCGATTCTTTTAAATCACCAGCAGCTCGAAAATTGGCTTCAGGATTGACAAGATAAATTGATGGATTTCGAAAATTTCGGGCTTGTTGAATGAGTTTTTCCCCGTTTACATTCGCAACTAATACCTTCACTTCAAATTCGGGAAAATAAGAGAGAACATTACAAATCTGCTCTCCCAAATAACCTGTCGATCCAATTACTGCAACTCTCATCTTAGCCTCCCCACCAAGTTTGAATAAAATAAATCATTGGGGCTACAAAAAAAAAGGAATCAAATCGGTCAAGGAATCCTCCATGACCGGGCAAGAATTGTCCAGAATCTTTTAATTGATATTCTCTTTTCATCGATGATTCAAAGAGATCTCCAATAAAACCGACCACGGCTATTATCAATCCGATCAATAGAGATTGATAGACTGTCCAACCAGATAGAAAAAATATTTTTAAAAATAGGGCTCCTCCACAACTCAGGGCAATTCCTCCCCATAATCCCTCCCAGCTTTTACCAGGACTAATTGCGGGAGCTATTTTGTGTTGGCCCCACTTTTTACCAACAAGATACGCACCAATATCATTTAACCAGACAATACAAGCAAAACCAACCAGAATCCATCGACCATAATCGAGACCAGTTTTTATCCAAAAAAAAGGAAGCCCGATACAATAAACAATTCCAAAAAAGAAAAAACTAATCCGTTCAACTATTCTGGATCGATCGTAAAAACTCCACCAAACTAAAAGAATAAAGAAAATATACCAACCAATCGGTATCAATGAATGAGGATAAAGGAAAGAAAGGTAAAATAAAATCATAGCTATGGTGATTAACACATTGGTAAATCGATGGGGGATTTTACAATGAACCATCTGCATATACTCTTGAAAAGTGAAAATCGAAAGAGCAGCAAAAACCGCTATCAAGGTTAGGTCATGATATACTATTAGGAATAAGAAAGGAGGCAAAGCTAAAAGAATACTGAAGGTCCTCAGTTTAAATTCCGTCGGCTGGGAAAATTTGGTCACCTCTTAGCCTAATCCCCCAAATCTTCTTTTTCGGCTGATAAAATCAGCAAGTGCTTGATGATAGTCTTGATACGAAAAATCAGGCCATAGAATCTCGGTAAAATAGAGCTCGCTATAAGCCAATTGCCAGAGTAAGTAATTACTTAAGCGCTTTTCTCCACCAGTTCGGATTAAGAGATCGGGATCAGGTTGATTCTCGGTATCGAGAAATTGACGAAAGGAATCTTCACCAATTTCTCTTTCCTGATTCAATGAACTTTGGAGAAATTTCTGAAACGCTCTTATAATCTCGTCCCTCCCTCCATAATTTAGAGCTAAATTCAAAGTTAAACCCTGATTTTGTCCGGTCAATTTCTCCAGGTTCTCCATTCGTTCAGTTAAATGACCAGGAAAACCTTCTTTTTTCCCTATAAATCGAACTTTTACCTGATTCTGATGCAATTCATCAGCATAACGATCTATTGCCTCGATAAAGATTTGCATCAGTCCTTGTACTTCATTTATTGGTCGTCGCCAATTCTCGGTAGAAAAAGAATAGAGGGTGAGAAAAGGGATTTTCTCATCCCAGGTTTCTTTAACCACCATCCGAACGGTCTCAACTCCCTGCCGATGACCTTCTAATCTCGGTTTCCCTCGAGCTTGTGCCCAACGACCATTCCCATCCATAATAATGGCAACATGATGGATTCCAAAATCTAAATACTCATGATTTCCTTCTCTTTTTTCTCCCATATTCCATCTATTTCATTGATAAATTCATCAGTCATTTTCTGAGCTTCCGCAACTGATTTTTTACTTTCATCCTCAGATATTACTCCATCTTTTTCCAACTTTTTTATTCCTTCATTAGCTTCTCGTCTTAAATTACGGATTGCAACCTTGGCTTCTTCGGCTGTTTTCTTGGTAAATTTGGCAATCTCCTTTCGCCTTTCTTCGGTTAATGGAGGAACATTGATTCGAATAATGTTAGCATCAACCACTGGATTAAAACCCAAATCGGATTTCCAAATACCCTTTTCAATCGGTTGGAGGGCATTTTTATCCCAGGGTTGAACAATAATGGTCTTTGCATCGGGTGTATTGATCGATGCTATGGTTTTTAATTCAACCATACTTCCATAGTAATCAATAATCACATTCTCAATGAGAGCCGGAGTGGCTCGTCCAGTTTTCACACGGGACAATTCTTCTCGTAAAACAGTAATAGCCGCTTTCATTCTTTTCTCAACATCTTTCAATAAATCCTTTAATTGTTCGGCCATTTTCCTCCCTCCTGAGAAATAATAGTTCCAATTTTATCACCTATAATTACTCGTAAAAGATTGCCAGTTTGGTTAAAGTTAAAAACAATGATCGGAATATTATTATCCATGCACAAAGAAACTGCGGTCGAATCCATAACCTTCAGTCCTAGATTCAGTACATCAAGGTAACTGATAGTCTCATATTTGACCGCATTCCGGTTCGCTACCGGATCTGATTCGTATACACCATCAACTTTAGTTGCTTTAATAACAGCATCGGCTTTGATCTCGGCGGCTCGGAGAGCAGCTGCAGTATCGGTTGTAAAATATGGATTTCCCGTTCCAGCTGCCATAATGACCACCCGTCCTTTTTCCAAGTGGCGGATGGC
Source organism: Candidatus Atribacteria bacterium ADurb.Bin276 (assembly GCA_002069605.1). Lineage (NCBI taxonomy): Bacteria > Pseudomonadati > Atribacterota > Atribacteria > Atribacterales > Atribacteraceae > Atribacter > Candidatus Atribacter allofermentans. The sequence goes on along the minus strand of MWBQ01000021.1, from coordinate 30,549 downwards.
ACGTCTTCGAATATAAGGTTCGGCCACCGCTCTCATTTCAATAGCTGTTTGGACTCGAGTGGGGATATCAGCATTTTCAAGAAAATCTTGAAGAGCTAACGCATTAATAACCGTCGCTAACATCCCCATATTATCAGCGGTCACCCGGCTTATTCCCCGATCTCCGGCAGTACGTCCTCGAAATATATTTCCACCACCAACGACTATAGCTATTTCTACCTGTAATCGGTGGATTTGCTTAATCTCTTGGGTAAAATACTCTAAAACTCGGTTATCAATGCCCGAAGAGAGTGACCCCATCAGCGCTTCTCCGGATAATTTTAATAAAATCCGTCGATAAAGCGGCTTTACCTTTTCAACCATACTATTCTTCACCAAGTTTTAAACGCACGAAACGTTTAATAACAATATTCTCGCCCACTTTGGCAATAGTTTCCACTAATAATTCTTTAATTTTTTTATCATTATCTCGAATATATTCCTGTTCGAGCAGACAATTGTCCTGATAAAACTTATTCAACTTCCCTTCAATAATTTTCTTTTGGACCGCTTCAGGCTTACCGCTTTCACTGAGCTGAGCTTGATAAATCTTTTCTTCTTCCTTACGAATATCTTCAGGCACATCTTCAATCGCAACCCAGCGGGGAGCTTGAGCTGCAATTTGAAGAGTTAATTCTTTGACAAAGCTGATAAATTCTTCGGTACGGGCTACGAAATCAGTTTCACAATTGACTTCTACCAATACTCCTATCTTTCCGTCAGTATGAACGTAGGAACCAATGAGGCCCTGTTCGGTTGACCGGTTTTGCTTCTTGGCCGCTGTTTCAATTCCCTTCTTACGAAGAAGCTCACAGGCTTTTTCTATATCTCCCTTGGTTTCCTCTAAGGCTTTTTTACATTCCATAACTCCTGCACCACTTCGGTTTCTAAGCTCATAAACTACTTTTGCATCATAGCTCATGGTTGTTCCTCCTTTGCTTCTTCGGTGAGATTTTCATCGTCACTTTCAATTTCTTCCAGTTCAGGATCTTTGAGCTCTTCTAAAATCGAAAGAGGAAGTTCTTCTTCATTGTCGGTGGATACTTCATCAGAAACCGCCACCTCGGTTTCAGGGACAGCTTCTCCTTCAGTAGTAACTTCTTCACGACCCTCGGTTGCATACTGTTTACCCTCCATCACGGCATCGGCTATGATGGATGAGAATAGACGAATAGCTCGTATGGCATCATCATTACCTGGTATCACAAAATCGACTTCATCAGGATCACAATTGGTATCTACAATACCAACGATTGGAATCCCAATACGACGAGCTTCTAAAACGGCGTTTCGCTCTCTCCTGGGGTCGACAACAAACACACAATCGGGAACCCTGGCCATCTTTCGGATTCCAGTAAGGTATTTTTCCAATCGAGTCTTGGTTTTTAAGATTTGCATAATTTCTTTTTTTGGAAGTCGGTTTAAGATACCGTTTTCTTCCAATTTCTCAATGTGTTCCAATTTATCTATGCTCTGCCGAATGGTTACAAAATTAGTAAGCATACCCCCCAGCCATCGCTGATTTACATAATACATCCCACAACGGTTCGCTTCTTGCTCTATGGCTTCCTGCGCCTGTTTCTTGGTCCCGACAAAAAGAACCGTTCCACTCTCCTTCGCTAAATCACGAACGAAATAGTAAGCCTTCTCAGCTAAGCCAACGGTTTTTTGTAAATCAATAATATAGATATTATTTCTTTCGGTAAAAATATAGGGTTTCATTTTTGGATTCCAACGGCGGGTTTGATGACCAAAATGAACCCCAGCTTCCAACAACTGCTTCATAGTAACGATCATAAATAATTCTCCTTCCGGTTTTTCCTCTGCCGAACCGATGGTTTATCTCCTTTTTGGAGAGCACCGGAATTCTTGTCCGGCATGAGAATTTATTCTTATGCTATGCATAAATCGGGCACAGTATATCATGAAAGGGAAAAATATTTCAACCATAAATCCAATTTATCTATAAAGGAAATTACAAAATATAACGGGTAACATCTTCATCTTGTAAAACATTTTTCAATCGGTCCTGAATATAAGCTCGATCAATAACCACCACTTTTTGCTTTAAGTTCGGTGCTCTAAAAGAGATATCCTGGAGAACTCTCTCTACCACCGTGTGCAAGCGACGCGCACCGATATTCTCCATTTTTTGATTTAGAATTGAGGATATATGCGCAATTTCTCTTAGCCCGTCATCGGTAAACTGTAATTCAACCTCTTCGGTTGATAACATTGCTGTATATTGCTTCACCAAAGAATTGTAAGGCTCAACAACGATTCGATAAAGGTCTTCCTCGCTAAGCGCTGAAAGTTCAACTCGTATGGGAAACCGACCTTGTAATTCAGGAAGTAAATCTGATGGTTTAGTATGGGAAAAGGCTCCGGCAGCAATAAAAAGAATATGATTGGTACGAACCGGCCCATGTTTGGTAACCACTGTTGAGCCTTCTACGATCGGTAATAGGTCACGTTGAACTCCCCCTCGGGAAACATCAGGACCATGGGTGTCCCTCCCCCCTGGTGAGGCGATTTTGTCAATCTCATCGATAAATACAATTCCACTTTCCTCTACTCGTCGGATGGCTTCACTTTTAATATCATCCATATCCAATAACTTCTGAGCTTCTTGATTAAAAAGAATTTCCCGAGCATCTTTGACTTTAACCCGTTTCTTCTTCTTACGGGCAGGAAAAATGCCTCCAAAAAGACCAGAAAAGTCAATACCCATATTATCTAGCCCACCAACATTAACCACTTCTACCGGCATTGAGCTCTCTTCAATCTCAATTTCGATTTCCCGGTCTTCTAATTCACCCTGGTGTAATTTTTCTCGAATTTTTTCTCGTGTCCGTTCTGCTGAAGAAGATGGCGTCGGCCATACCACATCAACCCGAGTACTGGTTCCAGAAGGAGAAGGTTCGTCAAAATCTTCTGGTGTAATTCTTTTATTAAAAAGAAGATCCAACAAGCGTTCTTCCACAACCCATCTGGTTTTTCCTTCTTGAGCGCTTATTTTTTCACTTTTTACCATTCGCAGTGATAACTCAGCCAGATCACGAATAATTGATTCAACATCTCTTCCCACATAACCAACTTCAGTGAATTTAGTTGCCTCTACCTTCATAAAAGGCGCACCGGTCAGTTTCGCAATCCGACGGGCAATCTCAGTTTTACCAACTCCGGTTGGACCGATCATGATGATATTTTTTGGAGTAATCTCCTCAGCTATTTCTTGAGGAAGCATCCTTCGTCGCATCCGATTACGAAGGGCAATCGCAACCGATTTTTTAGCGTCTTCCTGACCAATAATATATTTATCTAATTCTCGGACAATTTCTTCCGGGGTTAAAAAATCATCAATCTGTTCCATGTCAATCTCTTCCTTTCTCTTAGAAGCATCTTACCCCCTGGTTTACCCCAAAGTTTCCAAATGAATGTGATCGTTGGTATAAATACAGATTTCTGCAGCAATTTCCAAGGATCGACGAGCGATCGCCTCCGAATCCATATCAGTATTTCGATATAATGCTTTGGCAGCAGACAAAGCATAATTGCCTCCCGAGCCAATAGCTGCTATTGATTCGTCAGGTTCGATTACGTCTCCTTTTCCTGAAATAATCAATACATGTTCTAAATCCATAGCCAGCAATAAAGCTTCAAGATGCCTGAGAACTTTATCAGTCCTCCACATTTTAGCCAACTCAATGGCTGCCCGAGACAGATTTCCACTATAAGAATTCAATTTCTCTTCAAAACGATCCAGCAAGGTGAGACAATCTGCACCAGCTCCTGCAAAACCGGCTAAAACATTCCCTTGATATAAGGTCCGTATTTTTTTAGCTCCTCTTTTTAATACTGATTCATTCATGGTTACCTGTCCGTCACAAGCCATTGCTGCTTTTCCATTTCGTAAAACGCCAAGAACTGTTGTTGATATGATCTTCATTTAATCCTCCTTTTTATGGGATCGGGGGTGAGTATTTTCATAAACTTTTTTCATATTGTCCCAATTTAAATGGGTGTAAATTTGGGTGGTAGAAAGACTGGAGTGTCCCAGTGCCTCCTGAACAATCCTCATCTCAGCCCCTCCTGAAAGAAAATGACTGGCAAAACTATGACGAAAAGTATGAGGAGAGGCTTTTTTTACCATCCCAATCTCTGCTAAGATTTTATTTAAAATAACCCGTACACCACGAGTCGTTAATGGTTGTTGGAGATAATTTAAAAAAAGTTCCTTAACTGGTCCTTTCGGTCGACGAAAAGCCAGATAATCTTCGACTGCCTGAAGAGCTTTATCGTTAAAGGGGACGATTCTTTCTTTTCCACCTTTCCCCCGCACCTTAACGATTTTCTGCCGAAAATTCAAATCGATGGTTTTAAGCCGAACTACTTCTCCAACTCGCAAACCAGATGAATACAGAATTTCAAAAAGTGCTCGATTGCGAGCCTGAAGAAAATTTGGTTTTTTTTGAAAACGATCTTCCAAATAAGTCAAAAATCGATTAATTTCCTGTTGAGAAAAAAAGGTGGGAAGACTTTTTTCTTCCCTGAGCCCTCCGATACCATCGCAAGGATTTTTTTGAATTTTTCCTCTTTTTCGTAAATATCGATAAAAGGTTTTCAAAGCCGACAATCGGTTCAGCTGAGAAACTCTCATCAAATGGGAAACCGTTTTTAGAAAAGCCATAAATCCGGCTACATCTGAAGTACCAACCTCGACTAGACTTCTTTTATTGGTTTTCATTAAATAATTATTAAATTGATTCACCACTCGAAGATAATTTTCAATAGTATGTTCTGAGTAATGGCGCTCGAACTCCAGATATTCATGAAACTCGTTAATTAATTCATTATTTATTTTTAAGCTCGATGGTGAGGGGTACACCTTCCCAATCACCTTCCTGACGAATGATTTTTTCAATACTATGAATACTTCTCTCCAGCTCTCGATCGTTTCCTTTAAAATTAGTTAAAAACGAAAAACGAGGAGGAGCAGTGAGCTCTTGATATCCATAATAGACACGGAGAAGCCTTCCTTTTCCCATACTGATATTTAAATCGTTAATTTTTTCCTTAATCTCTCGATTGATAAAGCTGGTTTTAAGCCGTTGATAATAGCGGCTCGCAATGGTTGCAAATTGAGCTAAAAAATGAGGCTTCAGTTTTCGGTCGGTTGCCGACCCAATCAAAACCGTAGCATAATCGAGAAAATTTAATTCATTCCAAATCCACTTTTTGGTTTCCTCAATTTTTTTTCGAGTCAATCGCTCTGGAATTATATCCATCTTATTCAGGAAAATAAGACAGCACTTTTTTTGCTGATAAATTTGATTGGCAATGTGCCTATCCTGCTGGCTAATCCCTTCTTGAACATCAAGGACCAACACACAAAGATTGGTTTCAGCAATTTTTTCCATAGTCCGTACTGTGGCATAAAAGGCGATATCTTCCTTGATACGGGATTTGCGAGCCAATCCGGCAGTATCCACCAATTGATACCGTCCGTACCCTCCGCTAACCAGCGATGATTCCAGTGGATCTCGAGTTGTTCCTGGAATGGTACTCACTATAGATCGGTCGCTTTCCAACAACATATTAAACAAGGTTGATTTTCCGACATTGGGTTTACCAACAATGGCAATACGAAAATCATGATGCTCGACAACTTGAGCATCTTCCGACTCAGTATCACTTTTCAATCGGTCAAAAAGGATGGATTTTAATTGAGGAATCCCGTCCCCATGTACTGCCGATATCTGCACGACATCATCAAACCCTAATGCATAGAAATCCGATAGTAATCCTAAATGGGTCATCCCTTCCCTTTTATTCACGATCGGAATAATAGTATCCTTCACTCGGCGCAAACGACTTATTAACTCATGGTCAACGCTGGTCATTCCTTCCTTTCCATCAAGAATCAACAAAATGTAGTCAGCTTTATTGATGACTTCCCACACTCTTTTTTCTGCTTCGGTTTGCAGAGGATCATCTGGTGATACCGTTAATTCAATACCAGCAGTATCGACCAATCGAACCAGAACTCCATCGATCTCAATGATATTTTCAATAAGATCTCTGGTTACACCTGGAGTTGAGTCAACAATGGTAATCCTTCGTCCCGAGAGACGGTTGAAAAGGGTTGACTTGCCAACGTTGGTCTTTCCTACAATAACAACTAATGGTGCTTCTTTATTCATAGACTTTTCCCTTATTCAATTTTTTCATCAACTCTTTTACTGCACAATCGGGAGTTGAAGCCCCACTGACAATTAATATAGTTTGGTTCGGTTGGAACCAGGTCTTTTCCACTTCGTTAGGATCCTCGATCCAAATGGTTCGTGGAGCTTGTTCATTCGCTATCAAATAAAGACCGCGAGTATTGGAACTATGTTTCCCTCCTAAAATTATAACCACATCTATTTTCCCAGTTTGGAGATGAGATCTTAATTCATTTTGCCGATATTCGGTTTCTAGACAGAGAGTATTATAAATCAGACACCGATCGGTTAAATTTTTTTCTTCCAGTAATCGACAAAAATCCAGGTACTGTTGCTGAGGAAAGGTAGTTTGCTCGATAACCGCCAAGGGTTGATTTTCTGGTAAAGTATTGAGTTTATTTTCCCAATCGGTTGAATCCTTACCTAATACCAAAGGTTTGGTGTTTAGCTCACTGATTAAGGCTTTAATTTCGGCGTGGTTGGGATCTCCGAGAATAATCATGGTATATCCCTTCTTTTCTAATTCACTGGCTAACGACTGTACCTTTCGAACTCGAGGACAGGTGGTATCAATTATGGTAACTCCTTTTTCCAGAAGCTTTTCCCGGGTTTTACGCTCCAAACCGTGGGAACGGGTAACCACAGTTACCTTATCAGGTATCTGTTCCACCTCATCTTCTAATCGAGCTCCCCTTTCGATTAACATCTTTACTGCTTGATGGTTATGAACTAATTCTCCGAGAAGATAAACCGGTTGGTAATTTATATCAAAAGCTTGTATTGCCATGGTATACGCCCTTTTTACTCCCGGACAAAAACCAATATGCTTAGCTACAAGAATTTTCATATCATTCATTCTCTACCGCTTTTTGGTAGAGAAAGTTCACCACCTCTTCAATACTCATATCAGAAGTATCAACCATCATGGCATCATCAGCCGGTCGCAGAGGAGCTTCACTTCGAGTCGAATCGATAGTATCTCGTTGTATGACATTCTCAAGGACTTTCTCATAAGAGATATCAATCCCTTTTTCTTTTAATTCTTTCCATCGTCGCTGGGCTCGAATTTCTGGTCGAGCCATTAGAAATATTTTTAAATCAGCATCGGGAAGAACCACCGTTCCAATATCTCGTCCCTCAGTAACTGAAAAAGTCGATTGAGCTAAATCCCTTTGTTTTTTCTTTAAAAAATGACGTACAGCAACTATTTTTGCTACTGGAGAAACATGCTGATTTACATCAGTTTGACGGATTTCTTCATCGCATCGCTTTCCATTGAGAAAAATGACCGAAATTCCATCAATAACTTGAAAATGGAGATCCATTTTATTTAATGCTTGGTTTAGGGCCTTTGGGTCTTCATAATTTATACCTTGTTTTATTAAAAAATAGGTAATCGCTCGATACATGGCACCAGTATCTATATATAAATAGGATAATTTTTTGGCTAACAAACGAGCTACCGTACTTTTCCCCGCTCCGGCAGGTCCATCAATAGCAATCAGCCTTTTCATGCTTCCTCCCGATTATAAGCATTATTAAATGAAGTGTCGGTTAAAAACTGAAAGCCCCCATATCCAATTTTTTGAAGATCTTGGAAGAAATTCGGGTAACTAATCGATATACATTCGATATCTTCTATTTCCACTGGAGCATCAGCAATCAAACCAGCTATCACCATACTCATGGCTATTCGGTGATCACCATAACTTTTTACCTTGCCACCTTTCAATCGAACTGGACCGGAAATAATCAATCCGTCTTCGGTTTCATCAATCTGTGCTCCCAAATCGATTAAATTTTTACTGATAGCATGCAAACGGTCGCTTTCCTTTACTCGCAATTCACCAGCTCCCCTGATTATCGAACGACCATGAGCTTGGGTCGCAAGTACTGATAATATGGGAATCTCGTCGATTAGCGATGGAATCTCTTCCTGACCAATCTCAAAGCTATTTAAAACTGAGTGTTCTATGGCAATATGACCCTGTCGTTCCCCCCACTCTTCCCTGACATCAAATGGATTGATTTTGGCTCCTGTTTTTTGCAAACAATCAAGCATACCAGTTCGGGTTGGGTTCAAGCCCAAGTTTCGAATAATAAGATGAGACCCTGAAATTAAAAGGGTAACAGCAATTAAAAAAGCAGCTGAAGATATATCTCCAGGTAAATGAAAAGGTCGGGCAACGAATTCTTTTCCCGGGTAAACTTGAATCACTTCGTTTTGTTTTCGAATATCTCCTCCCACCGCTTGGAGCATATTTTCAGTATGATTTCGCGAAAGGATTGGTTCTTTTATAAAGGAAGGATTATCTCCCCATAATGCAGCAAAAAGCAAACAAGATTTAACCTGAGCACTGGGAATTTCGAGAGTATGATGAAAAGCTTGTAATGGTTTTTTGCCGATGATATAGAGAGGTGCATATTGATCTCGGTCTCGACCACCAATAACCGCGCCAGTTTTTCTTAATGGATCAATAATGCGTTTCATGGGGCGCCGGCGTATACTCTGATCTCCAGTTAAAATTGATAACCCTTGAATTCCAGCGATAATACCGGTAATCAACCGCAAGGTTGTTCCTGAATTTCCCACATCAAGGACATCCGATGGCTCAGACAAACTTTCTTTTCCAGAACTGCTTATCCTAACCATGCCCTGGTTAGGAAGGGCTTGCACTTTCACACCTAAAAGTTCCAAACAATGTAACGTTGACCAGGTATCTTGGCAAAAGGAAAAATTCTGAATGATAGTCTCTCCTGAAGATAAGGCCCCAATCATCGCTGCTCGGTGACTAAATGATTTATCTGGAGGGCAAAAGATATCTCCGCTCAATTTGACTGAAACTGGAATAATTCGTACCTTACCCATTATTTTCTCCCTTTAAATCCCTCCGAAGGTTTTGAGCCTCTCTCATATAAACATGTCGAATGGCTTCATGACTGACATTGGGACAGAAAGCGATCATCATCAAACGAATACAACGCTTAATAGTACCCTCTATGGGAATCTCTTGCGCACACATCAAGGGAAGAAAACGATATTCTTCAATTTGTCGAATTGCACGGGCGGGAAAAGCCGATTTTAAATCATGAGTGACGGTTATGAAAACCGCCGTAATATCATCGGGCTCTAAATGGTTTTTTTTCATCATGGTTTCAAACAAAAGCAAGGTGGCCTGAGCAATTTCATCCGAACTATCTCTATCAACTGTAATAGCTCCCCTAATCCCTCGCATAGGATTTTTCTGGTATTCCATTAATATTCAATCCCCTTTCGAGCCGGTATTCCTTGTTGATAGGGATGTTTAATCAGAATCATGTTGGTAACCAAATCAGCATAATCAAGGAGCTGGGGTATTGCCTTCCTGCCGGTTATTATAACCTCGATCTTCTGTTTTCGAGTATTCAATTCTTTTAAAAAATCATCCCAACTGAGCATTTGGTAGGTAAAAGCGTAAAGAAATTCGTCCATTATTAATAAATCATAATCCTCGGTGTGTAAGGCTCTTTTGGCCATTTCCCAACCCATCAAGAATTCTTGATAATCCTCTTCCTGCCACTGCCTATTTAAAATAAATTTCCCCGATCCAAATTGATATAAAGTTATTCCCGGTAGGTATTGGAGCGAAATGAGCTCACCGGCTAGGTTCTTTTTAAAAAATTGGAGAAAAAGAACTTTTAAGCCCTGACCAGTAGCCCTGACCGCCAGGCCAAGAGCTGCAGTGGTTTTCCCTTTTCCATCCCCATAATATACTTGAATGAATCCTCTATTGGTTGACATCGGTCGAAACACCACCTCTCTCAAAAAGAAGTTTAATCTCATCCTTCAAGAGATAACGCCATTCTCCGGGCAATAAATTCTCATCCAGGGTTATCGGTCCCATTTTGGTCCGTATTAAACGCAAAACTGGATGACCAATACCTTCAAAAAGAATCCGTATTTCGTGCTTTTTTCCTTCATTTAAAACGACTTCAGCAATCGTAAATCCCTTCTGATGTTCAATGAGCTTTGTTGAATGAGCTTGATAGTGCCTTCCGTTCTTTACAATCCCATCGGCAAGTACTTCCAGTTCCCGGCAATTCACCTGGCCTGAAACATAAACTCGGTAGGTTTTCAACACTTCATAGCGGGGATGGGTTAAAATATTAGTAATTCGTCCATCATTGGTAAAAAGAAGCAAGCCCTCACTATCATAATCCAAACGACCAACCGGAAATATTCTTTCCTTGATATCAGTAATCCATTTCATAACCGTTTCCCTTCCCCGTGGGTCTCGGACCGTTGTCAATGTACCTCGAGGTTTGTACAATTGAAGATAAATCAGACGATCCTCCGGTTGAACTGGCGATCCATCAAAGGTTACCACATCAGTTGGCTCGACTTGATAGGCTGGTTGGATTTGGATTCCGCCGTTGACGGCTACCCTTCCCTCTTGAATATAGCGATCACAGGCTCGCCGAGAACCAATTCCGGCCTGAGCTAAATATTTATTCAACCTCATTGGTTACTTCCTGACTGGCAATAATTTGCTGAATTCGTTGCAAGGCTTCCTGGTCTTCTAAACCAAATACTTCAAAAAATTTCTCGGTGAGTTGGTAAAGAAAAGGTTTTCCTGGTCGATCGACCTGACCAGCTATGGCAATTAAACCTCTTTCTAATAGAACACTTATAGCAGCCCCGGAATCAACCCCCCGCTTGATGTCGATTTGAATTTTAGTCACTGGTTGTTCAAGGGAAACAATAGCCAGAACCTCCAAGGCAGCACGGGATATCCCTTTTTTAACTGTAACCTGGGCATATTCCTTTAAATGGCTTCCATACTCTGGCCGAACCGCCATTTGCCATTGCCCAGCTACTCGGCGTAAAAATATAGCACTCTGCCGTAACCGGTAGTCCTCCAATAAATTAAATAGTTCTTTTTCAACCAGGTCTCGGTCGGCTTGAGTTACTCTCATTAACTCCTCAATCGAAACCGGCTGAGGAGAGGAAAATAGAAAAGCTTCGATTAATCCTTTTAACAAAATATCATTACTCATTTTTTATTAGGTACACCAATCCATCTTCTTCTTTCATTTTAAGGAGGTCTCGAAAAACCATATCCAGCAATACCAAAAAAGTTGCAATAACTATTCGAAGCTCCTGCCTATTCTGAAACAGAGCGTCCATTCTGAACCATTGGCCGGTATGTTGGTCAAAAAAACCATTAATGTAATCTCGCTGCTCTTCAATCAGATTTTCAAAGTGATCATCTATTTCAATTCGTGGCTGATTTGTTTCAGCATTCAAAAACTTACGATATAGGCCCAATAAGCTGTCCAATGACATCTTTTCCAGATCAAGAACTTCTCGAGTTTGAATTTTTTTCCAACGCTCGGGAGGTACTTTTAAAATATTTTCTTCCTGTTGCTTTAGCTCGGCAAGAACCTGAGAAAACAATTCAAAGATCTTTTTCTCAATAGATTGACTATCTTCCTCCAGGATTTCTTCTTCTTCGATCTGGAGAATTTCGTTCAACTGTTTTTCAATTAATTCAATCTCTTCTTGGAGCAGATTTACCCTCTCCCAAAGAGCGTTGGCTTTTTCTATCCGATCTTTCCAGTCAGTATCCATAATCTATCGAGGTATTTGGTAATCAATATTCATCGCTTCTCGAACTTTTTTCATTGTTTCACGAGCAAGAGTCTGAGCTTTCCGACTCCCTTCCACTAAAATATCTTTGACTAATTGTTCTTTCCCTTGATAGCTTCCCCGGAAAGGAGAAATCTTTTCCAGATAATCAACCATCAATCCCAATAGTTCTTTTTTGCAATCAACACACCCCAGATCTCCTGTTCGGCAGTCTTTTTCAATCTGTTCGATTCGAGGATTCCCAACAATATTCTGAAAAGAAAAGACATTACATCTTTCCGGATGTCCTGGATCACGTTTTCGAATTTTCTCTGGATCGGTAAACATTGAAAGAACTTTGGTTCTTAATTCTTCTTTGGTATCAGATAGACCAATAGCATTATTTAAACTCTTGCTCATCTTTTTCCCATCAATTCCCAAGATTCGTGGAGTTTCAGTAAGAAGCGGTTGTGGTTCCTTGAACACTTCTTGTTGATAGAGATAATGAAAACGGCGTACCATTTCTCGGGCAATCTCAATATGAGGAACTTGATCTTCTCCAACCGGCACCTTAACCCCTTGATAAATAATGATGTCAGCAGCCATTAAAACCGGATAGCCAAGATGCCCATAACCAACTGCTTCTTTCAAACCCATGTCTTGAAGTTGCTGCTTTAAAACCGGATTTCGCTCCAGCCACCCCAAGGGAGTGACCATGGAAAGAAGAAGATGAAGTTCGGCATGTTCCGGAACCAACGATTGAATCATAGGAATACACACTTCAGGATCAATACCCACACTAAACCAATCAATAGCCATATCAATGATATTTCGCTCTATATCCTCAGTATGTTCAAAAGAGGTGGTCAAAGCATGCCAATCGACAATACCAAAAATACAGTCATATTCTTTTTGGAGCTGCAACCAATTTTTTAATGCTCCCAGATAATGACCGATATGCATTTTACCGGTTGGTCTCATTCCGCTAAAAATCCTATCTTTGTTCCCCACGTTTTTTCACCCTTTCCCAATATTGCCTAATCAATTGTTCTTCTTCTAAACGGTTCATTGCGTGTCCATCAATTTTTGCCAATTTTAGCTCATCCAGCATTGTAGCATAGTGAGGACCAGCTTTAATGCCCATTTCTTGCAAATCTGAGCCTTTTAAAATGGTTTTAATGGTTATCCATTCTTTAAGATACCGGTTTAATCGCTGACTTGCCAAGCTATTCTCTGGATAAAAACTGAGCAAATAATATAAAAACTCAAGGGGTATCGATCGACAGCGAAGATAAACCTCTGAGGGACGAATATCTTTTTCTTCGATAGCCCACCTAAATTCACTTTTTTTGGAGTGATAACTCACTACTTTATGAGTGAAGTGACGAGATAATGCTAAACGCTTTTGCAATAATGAAATTTGCTTGATGTCAAAATCATCGAATAGAGGAGTCAGTTGATAAAGAAACCTATCAATTCCTAAAATGGTTTTTACTTCTGGCAGTCTTTTTTCAACATCAATAAACCGATCGGAATATTCCCTTTTCCAGATACAACCTGGTAAAATCGACGGTATCATATCCAATTGGTAAAGGCGTTCTAAATAACGATAATAATTAGGTAGTTCCAGTATGAGCTGAATTTCTTCTTTAAGACGATCGGGCTTAATACTATCTAATAAATTTTTTCGAATAGTTTGTTTTAAGAGACTCATGGTAAACGGTTCGATATGAAAACCATATTTTTTTTCGAACCGGACCGCTCGTATGGATCGAGCGGGATCATCAACAAAGCTTAATGGATGAAGAATTCGAAGAATCTTACTTCTTAGATCTCGATAGCCACCAAAAAAATCATAGAGCTCTCCCCAATTGTCAGGATAAATACTAATGGCCATTGCATTTAAAGTAAAATCTCTTCGAAATAAATCTTTTTTTAAGTCAGAATATTCCACATCTGGTGCTGCACCTGGAAAACGATAAAATTCTTTTCGAGCACTGGCGAAATCGATTCGTTTCTTATCTTTCATAAAAACGACCGATGTGCCAAAGGGTGGATAGGCAACTACCTTCCCATTAAGCAACCGGTTGAGATTCTGGGAAAATTCAATTGCATCTCCTTCTACCACCAAATCTAAGTCATGATTAGGAACACCTAAAATTATATCCCTTACCACTCCTCCAACTAAATAAGTTCTTACTCCAACTCGGCGGGCAAAGCCACTAATCAGGTTGATCAGTTCCAAATCAGCAGCAGTAAAGTGGGCAAATACCGACTCAGAAACATTTAATCGGGTCAACTCATTGACTACAATATTTTCTTTCTGATGAAACACCCGCAAAAGATCGCTTCGGGTAATTATCCCGATTGGTTTTCCTGCTTTGATAACCGGTACTCGTCCTATATCATTTTCTACCATTAAATTTCGTATAGTATATATCGAGTCACGGGGCGAGACTCCAATGATCTGAGGTGACATAAAACTCTTGATCGGGGCATTTTGTAGACCATGGTGGATGGCTTTTTCCATATCTCTCCGGGCAATAATTCCCACCAACATCCCCTCGTCATCGACCACCGGCAATCCGGAAAAACCCGAACGAATTAAAGTTAAATAAGCATCATTGATACTGCTTTCACGGTGAACAGTTTTCACTGGTGTTGACATAATATCAGCAGCGCGAGTAAAAGAGAATGAGCGTTTCATCATATTGATGATTTTTTTTCTGACTTCTTCCAAAGAACTTCCCTTGATCGAAGCCGATGCTGCACTTTTATGTCCCCCACCATTCAAGCCGGTAGTAATGATGCTTACATCGATTTCTTCCAGCCGGCTACGAGCAATAATGTACACCTTATTTTCCATATCAAAAAGTGAAAAAAGGACATTAATTTCTTCCAAATCCATTAATTTATGAACCAAAAAAGATACCCCATCGACATAATCCTTAACCTGAACTGAAGTAAAATGAACCTGAATCCCATTTACTTCAACTACGGTTAGGGAGTTCACCATAAGTTTTAAAACATCCCGTTGCTCATTAGTAAGTTGCATATTGACATAATCAGGTATGGCACTCAACTTTGCTCCATGTTCGACTAAAAAGGCAGCAGCTTGAAGGTCACGGGCGGTTGTGGTTGGAAAGGTTAATGAGCCGGTATCTTCATATATTCCAAGAATTAAAAGAGTCGCTTCCAAGGAATTAAGAGGAAGAGTCTGTTCTTTGATCAGCTCCACCAAAATGGTAGTACAGGCACCGGTTGGCTGAACAACCACCTGTTCCCCTTTTAATCCATCTGGTGTTTCGGGATGATGATCATAAATGGCAAAAGCTACCCTCCCAGCCTGAATGAGCTCTTCGGCTTTTCCACTCCTTGAAGGAGAAGAAGCGTCCACAATCCAAATTTTCTTAACCGATTTCCAATCCAATTCTTTCTCTATTGAATAATTAAAAAAAGTCCCATAAAGAGTAAGAAAGCGCCGAACATTTCGATTCACACTACCACCGATAATAATGCGGGTTCCCGGATAAAGTTTGGAAACTGCAAACATCGAGGCTAAGGCATCAAAATCAGTACCTTCATGGCTGATAACAATATTCATTATTAATTAGACTCCTGGATAGGATGTAGGACCGGCGGAAAATGATTTACTCTCTTAAAATAGAAAGTCATCGGATCTAAACCTTCTTCCTTCCCGATTAATCACCAATTATGAAGGAAAAACTGGTTCCCGGACCCGACCAAGGAATTCCAAACAATTGGGCAACTGTCGCCCCAATATCAGCAAAAGAATTGCGGATACCCAAAGAATCCCCCATTAATAATTGGGGAGAGGCACAGATAAGAAGTGCATGCTCGCGGGAATGATCAGTGCTAGGCGTGGTTGGATCACACCCATGGTCGCTGGTAATGATTAATAGGTCATTAAAACGTAATCGAGGGAGAAATTCTTTTAATTGAGCATCCCAGGATTCAAGAGCTTTCTGAAAACCAATGGTGTCATTACGATGACCATAGAGGGTATCAAAATCATTGAAGTTGGCCCAAATCAAACCAAACCGCTCATCATCGAGTAATTCAAAAAATACCCGAAAGGTATCGGAGTTACTGGTGGTCTTAAAATTTTCACTGATTCCTCGCCCAGTAAAAACATCACCAATTTTTCCAACTCCGGCAACTTGAATTCCCTTCTCTAAAAGAACATCTAATACTGTAGGGTAAGGAGGGGACAGTGAAAAATCTTTCCGCCTTGAGGTCCGTTGAAAGTTACCTGGTTGACCAACAAAGGGACGAGCGATAATACGGGCAACAGCATGATCGCCCTTCATAATTCCCCGAACCATTTCACAAAGACGATACAGGTCTTTTATCGAGATGATTTCTTCATGAGCAGCGATTTGCAACACACTATCGGCCGAAGTATATAAAATTGGAAAACCGGTACGGATATGTTCTGCGCCGTATTCCTCAATAATGGTGGTTCCGGATGCCGGTTTGTTCCCCAAAACCTGAAAACCGGTAACTCTTTCGATCTCATTGATAATCTCTTTGGGGAAACCATGCGGATAAACCGGAAAAGGCCGCTCGGTAATGACTCCCATCATCTCCCAATGGCCGGTAGTCGTATCTTTCCCTACTGATTTTTCTATCATCTTTCCATACCAACCCTCGGCTTTATTTACTGCAACAATTCCCAGTATTGGTTCGATTTTTCCTAATCCTAATCTTTCCAAAGTTGGGCAAGACAAACCACCAACCTTTCGAGAAAGATTGGCTAAAGTATGGCTACCCTCATCTCCATATTCAGCAGCATCAGGAAGTTCACCCATTCCCAGACCGTCAAGAAGAGCAATAAATATTCTCAAGTTAATCCTCCCAGCCAATATTGCAAGGCAATCATAGTCTTGGCATCTCGTATTGCTCCTTTGGCCATCATATTCTGAGCTTTTTCTGGGGTTACTTTTAAATAATAAATTTCCTCGTCATCATCCCCCTTTCGAGCTTTTTCAACTGGGTACGCCCGAGAAGCCCAGAAAAAATGAATTAATTCCGTACTATATCCTGGTGCGAGAAATACTGGAAAAAGGTATTTCCAATGTTTACTGGTAAAACCAGTTTCCTCCTCCAATTCTCGAATTGCACAATCCAATGGATCCTCATCTGGTTCCAAGGTTCCAGCTGGAATCTCCCAAAGCCACTGCCCAGCCGGTGCTCGGAATTGCCGTATTAAAATAATTTGATTTTCCGGAGTAGTTGCAATAATTGTCACTGCTCCTGGATGAGTAATGAAAATCCGCTCTAAATCATCAACATAGGTATTTCTTTTTAGCTGAAATAAACGAGTTTCACAGAGTATTTCGCTGCTCTTTATTTCAGGAATAACAAGTTTTGGTAGTTTTTTTTCATCATAAGGAAAAAACACCCTTACACCTCTTCATCTACTGGGGAAACCCAGACATGTTTCACGGTAATACCATCGGCTTTAAAAGCTTCAATAATTGGTTCGTAATCGCGAGTTGCAACCCGTATTACAACATAACGTAAGTCTGGTCTTTCATTTATATAAAAAGTGGCCAAACTCAATATATTAACCATAAATTGAGAAACAATGCCTGTAACCCGATGCAATTCACCTGGTTTTTCGGGAAGTTCAAGAGTTATTCGGGTTCCACCTAACTCTACTCCCAGAGTTTCAACTAAGACATCAAAAATATCCGATTCAGTTATCATTCCCACCACACGAGTTTCCTCGACTACCGGAAGGCCACCGACTTTGTTCTTCTTCATGATTAAAGCGGCTTCTTCGATTGGAATATCGGGTTTTATGGTGATTACATTTTTTTCCATTATTTCAGCTACATTCATTTTACTAAGAAGATAAGTCAACTCAAAACGACTCAAGGTGGTCGCTTTAGATGGTTCGGCTTCTAACAAGTCGTTATAAGTAACAATCCCGATCAATTTGTCCCGATCAACAACCGGAAGTCTCCGAATTTCATTTTCTTTCATTAATTTCTCTGCTTCTAAAATGGTAGTAGTACTGGTAATAAGGACAACATCTTTGCTCATACGGTCTCTCACTAACATGGATAATCCCCCCTTCCAGGGAATTTTTCTTTTTAAGAATTTTCAAAACCCCTTAAAAAGTCTCTTACTCATCACCATTGTAGCTATCCCGAAAACCCACGGGCATGATAAATTAAGCCCCTACAAAAGAATTTAAAAAAAATGTCATCCTGAGCCCTCGCTTTGTGAGGGCGTGAGGACTTCATCTTTTGATTTTTTCTTTTTTTCTTTAATTACTTTTTCTCCTCCTCGGTCTTTATCACGCCCATTCTTTAACTAATGTAGCGACATGCCATGGCATGTCGAATCTTTATTATCATCCTCATCTGGTACTATCAAGTGCTACGGGGTTCTATTCAGAAATTTTCTTGGATATCGAATTCTTTCCTGCTGAGAAAGCCTTCATATTGATATCGATTAACTGGCTTTTCTTTCCTTGTAATATTTCTTCCAAAGCCTGCCGGATCGACTCTTCTTTGACCGTTGAATGATAACCGATCAAAGCGCCAAGAATAACCATATTTAAAGTTCGAGGATCACCAACTTCACTACCGGCAATATCATTTCCGGGAATTTCCAAGATTTGAATATTCGGATCTTGGTATTTTTGGGTTATTAAAGAAGAATTAACAACCAATAACCCACCTGGTCTTATAGTTGGGGCATAACGCCGCATAGATGGTTCATTCATCACAATACAAACCTGGGGATGATCGGAGATGGTTGATCCTATTTCCTGGTCGGAAATGATGACAACACAATTAGCGGTCCCGCCTCTCATCTCAGGCCCGTAGGAGGGATACCAACTAACATGAAATCCTTCAATCATACCGGCTGTGGCCAATACTCTCCCCAAGAATAAAATTCCCTGACCACCAAATCCTGCTACAACGGTTTCAACGTGCATCGGGGACTCCCTCCTTGACTTTAATTTCACCAAGGGGAAAGACTGGAATAATATTCTTTTCCAACCATTGGACGGCTTCTAATGGAGGCATTGCCCAATTGGTAGGACAGGGTGATAAAATCTCCACCAGAGAAAAACCTAAACCAGCTTGTTGGGTTAAAAAAGCTCGTTTGATTGCTTGTTTCGCTTTTTTTATCAGCTGAGGCTTGGTTAGGGCAACTCGAGCGATATAGGCCGATCCTTCGGCTACTGCCAACATTTCTCCCAGCTTAAAAGGAAATCCTGCTTCATCTTGCTTTCTTCCCCGAGGCGAGGTTGTCGTCCGTTGATTAAGAATAGTAGTGGGCGCCATCTGTCCCCCCGTCATCCCAAAAGTAGCATTGTTAATAAAAAAAGCCGAAATGCATTCCCCCCTTACTGCACAATGCACAATTTCTGCAGTGCCGATAGCGGCAATATCACCATCACCTTGATAAGAAAAAACCATCCGGTCGGGAAGTGCTCGTTTTATACCGGTAGCAGTAGCCGGAGCTCGGCCATGAGCACCCATAACAAAATCAATATCCAAACATTCATAGATATATACCGAACAGCCTACCGGTCCAACACCAATGGTTTTATCAGCAATATCCAGTTCATCGATAACTTCGGCAATTAATCGCTGAGCCAAACCATGATTACAACCAGGACAATAACGGAAAGGTTGATTAATTAAAGTCTTTGGTCTCTCAAATACAGTCTGCATGGCTATTCTCCTTATTTCCCTAAAATATCACGAACTCTTTTTAGGGTATCTTCAACCGATGGAATCATGCCACCACTCCGTCCATAGAAATAAACCGGAACAGCACCATTTACTGCCAATTTAACATCTTCTACCATCTGTCCCATATTCATTTCCACATCTAAAACTCGTCCAGCTTGTTGGGCTAATTCCTGCATAATGGCTGACGGAAAGGGATAGAGAGTAATCGGTCGGAGAAGTGCTAAACGAATCCCTATATTTTTAGCTTCCCTGACAACACTCTTGAGAATCCGAGCGATGGTTCCATACCCAACCAAAAGCATCTCCGGCATATCTTCTCCAAATACTTCGTAGCGAATTTCTTCTTGCTCAATTTTTTGATATTTTTTAAATATTTTGTTGTTGAACTGTTCCAAGCCTCTTGGATCCAGGTCAAAACATAGGACATAATGACGCTCTCTACCGTCTTTACCAGTGGTTGCCCAGTCTTTTACTGGTAATGGAGGAAAATCGGGTTTTTTAAAAACTACTGGTTCCATCATCTGACCTAACATTCCGTCTCCCAAAATAACAACTGGATTTCGGTATTTATCGGCAAGATAGAATGCCAAGTAGGTCAGATCAACTAATTCTTGAACAGATGCAGGACCTAAAACAATAACCTTATAATCCCCATGCCCTCCTCCCTTTACCGCCTGAAAATAATCACTCTGAGAAGGTTGTATGTTTCCCAAACCCGGCCCTCCTCGGCTCATGTTAACGATCACTGCTGGTAATTCAGCCGAAGCCAAATAAGAAATTCCTTCCTGCTTGAGGCTAATTCCCGGTCCAGACGAGGAAGTCATCACTCTTTTTCCAGCCGCCGCTGCTCCATAAACCATATATATTGAGGCAATTTCGCTTTCAGCTTGGAAAAAAATCTTCCCCTCTTCAGGCATCCTCAGCGACAGGTATTCACTGATTTCGGTTTGTGGAGTAATCGGATAACCAAAATACAGATCGCATCCCGCTTGGATTGCTGCTTCAGCGACCGCATCGTTTCCCTTCATTAAAATTTTTTTCATTTTTCATTCTCCCGATAGACTGAAATTGCCACTTCTGGACACACTTGTGCACAAAAACCACATCCAATGCAATGATCACCATCATTCACCATTGCCGGATAGTACCCATGTGAATTGAAACCTTCTGATAAAACCAACACTTTTTTAGGACAGATCTGAACACAATATCCACAACCTTTACAAAATTCCTGATTAATTAAGACTTTATTCAATACCATCTACTCTCCTGTCAATCAGCAGATTTTCTCAGTTAATTGCACCGAGTCTTACTTTCCGGCTCTTTCCATTAAGGTTTCGGCAAATTGTAGAGCTGGTACTGTCGATTTTTCTCCTCCCATCATACGGGCTAATTCTTGCAAACGCTTTTCCCGACCTTGAAGGTCGCTTATTTCTGCCCACGTATCTTGACCGTCAGTATGCTTATCGACTCTCAAGTGTTGATCGGCAAAACAAGCGATTTGGGGAAGATGGGTAACACAAACTATTTGACGACCGGAAGCAATCACCCTTAATTTCTCACCGATCCAAAAAGCGGTTTTCCCTCCTACTCCCTGGTCGATTTCATCAAAAATCATAACCGGAAGATTTTTCATTTCCAAAGCTATTGATTTTATACCTAATACTAAACGTGACAACTCTCCACCCGAAGTGACTTCCATAACTGGTCCTAAAGGCTGTCCGGGGTTTAATGAAATCATAAAACTGATACTATCCAAACCTGTTGCCCAAAATCTTTTCTGCTCAACCGGAACCATATCAAAACTGACTTCAAACTTAACTTTGGAAAAAGCCAATTGTTTTAATTCTTCTTCTAATCGGTTTTTCATTATCTTGGCTGCTTTTTGTCGATACTGAGAAAGCTTTTCTCCACTATCAAGTAATTCTCGTTGGTATTTTTCCAGCTGTTCCTCCAATTGCTTTTTTTTCTCAATTTGACGTTCAACTTCCAACAGTTTCTCTTCAATACTTTTCCGGTAATCAATTAATTCACTGGTTGTTCGGCAGCGATATTTTCTTTTTAAGTGTTCTATTTCAGCCACTGATTTCTCTATTTTTACAATTTTATCCGTCGAATAGTCTAACTGACTTCTTAAAGCAGCGACTTCTAAAGCTATTTCTTGTAGCTCAGTTTCTATACCCCGAAGGTTCTCCGCAATACCATTTAAAGCCAAAAACTTCCCTTCGGTAGGGATTTTTTCCACTTCATAGGCCAAACGGGAAAGAAGAGTAGTTATTCCTTCCCCACTCTCATTTCCTTCCATTAAAATAAAGAAAGCATCTAACGCCGAACAATAATATTGCATATTAGCCAATAAACGAAACTCTTCTTCAATTTCATTCATCTTTTCAGGAGATAAACCCATCTCTTCAAACTCTTGAAAAGCAAACTTGAGCTCACCCCAACGGGAAAGGTCACCGGCCATCAACTGCTCTAATTCATGTTTGGTTTGCAGCCAATCGGTATATTTTTGTCGGTATAACTCTCTTTCTTTATTCCCAGTTTTATCCAAAAAATCATCCAAGATATTCAGCTGGTTCTCATTCGCCAAGAATCGCTCATGTTCTCTTTGACCGTAAATATCAATTAACATAGCAGCTGCTTCTTTTAGCAATCCAACTGGAACCGATCTTCCGTTAATACGAGCTCGATTTCTCCCATCTCGATGAATCTCCCGAGACAACACCACTTCCCCGGGAACCTCACCGGTTAATTCATTTTCTTCCAGCCATTGAATTAAATCGGGACCGGAAGAAAGGTCAAAAAGTCCTTCGATGAGGGCTGATTTTCGGTCACGACGAATCATTCCTTCAACCGCTCGTCCTCCTTTAAGGAGACTTATAGCATCAATTATCAAAGATTTACCGGTTCCCGTTTCACCGGTAATCGCTACCAGACCACCTTCTAATTCAAGGTGTTGAGAATCAACAATGACGAAGTCTTTAATGACCAGTTCTCGGAGCATTCCTAATCAATCCGTTTTCTAATATCCATCCCCCAGGACAATTTGTCTCTCAACAATGAATAAAAGGGTTTCTCGGGAATAAGCTTTACCATATGATTGGTAAGTTTCGACTTTCGAACTTCAATATAATCTCCTTTATCCAGGGTAAAACCCCTCTGTCCGTCCAAAGTAACCATAGTTCCTTCCTTGGTTGATTCTAATATCAGCCGTATCGAGGAGTTCGGTTGAACGATAATTGATCGAGCGTAAAGGGTATGGGCACAGATAGGAGTTATGATAAAAAGATCTAAAGTTGGATGAATAACCGGACCACCTGCTGATAAAGAATAAGCAGTTGAACCGGTAGGAGTGCCAATGATCAACCCATCGGCAGGAAAAGTTGCCAGATATTCGTCATCGATGAAGGTGCTGAGGCGAATCATCTGAGCAAAGGGACCTCGGTATATCACCACATCATTTAAAGCAATATCTTGCTCCACTTCCTTATTGGTATGATGAATAGAACAGTCCACCATCATTCGGTTTTCAACGGTGTAATTTCCTTCTAAAACCGCTTTTGCAGCATTGAACAAGGCCTCTACACTCACCTCGGTCAAAAAGCCCAATCCGCCCATATCGATACCCAATATCGGAATTCCTTCAGCCGCATAACTGTGATTTGCCGATAAAAAAGTACCATCGCCACCTAACACAAAAACCATGTCTGGTTTTTCTTTAGGAATTTGATTGGTGTCGATTATAGTACATGATACCTGGTATTGATTAAAAAATTCACGCAATTCTTGCGCTTTTTGGGAAATCATATCATTCACTTTTCTGGAAAAAATATGAATTCGCTGAATTGGATTTCTATTCATCCTATCTCACTTTTTATAATTATTTTCGGCTGATTCATTTTGTAAAAAAATGATGCGCTTCCTGTACTTCTTTTCTTATTATATCCCCAAATTCAGTTTTATCAAAAAAATTAGCGCATTTCATCCAATAGGCTAAATATTCAATATTCCCTCCCCCCCCTTGAATTGGGGAGAAAGTAATTCCTTGAAGTTGGAGATGGTTGTCTCGGGCTGATTCAAGCACATCCTTAAGGACTTGGATATGGGTTTCTTTTTTCCTCACCAGACCACCACGCTCCACTTTATCTCTCCCAGCTTCAAACTGGGGTTTTATTAAAGCAATACATATTCCCCCTTTTGGAAGGAGGGAACTGATAACCGGAAAAACTAGGCGAAGTGAGATAAAGGACACATCAATAGTAATACCTTGGATAGGCTCAGGGAGGTCTTGTGGAACATAATAGCGTATGTTAATTCTCTCTAAAGGAATTACTTGGGGATTTTTACGAAGCTTTTCGTGGAGAAGTCCATAGCCGACATCAAGGGCAAATACCTTTTGAGCTTGTTTTTGCAACAAACAATCGGTAAATCCTCCGGTCGAAGAACCAATATCTAAAAAAACTTTACCAGCCGGATCGATTTGGAAATAAGAGAGGGCCTTGGCTAACTTCTCACCGCCTCGGCTAACATATTGAGGCAACCTTTCAAGAGCAACTTTAGTATCATCCCATACTCGAGATGAAGGCTTTAAAATTCCTGAAACATTTTCAACTTTAACATCACCCGCCAAAATCATCCGCTGGGCTTTTTCTCGGCTTTCAACTAATCCTCTTTTAACTAATAATTCATCAATTCGGATTTTTTGTTTTTTTTCTTCCATCATTTTAGCTATGGATAGATAATTCCAATTGGTTTTAGTGGTGACGGGTTATGATAAAGTGGGCTATCTCTCTTAACAAGGGAAAGGAACGATTGGTTTGGTTTAAGATTGCTTCAGCTTCTCGAAATAAGTTTTCCATGATTTCCTGAGTCCCATGAATTCCATAAATTTTCACCAGAGTTGCTTTCTCTTGCTGGACATCTTTACCAGCTGTTTTACCCAATATCTCGCTCGGTTGGGTGACATCTAAAAGATCATCTTTGATTTGAAAGCATTCTCCCGCCAACAGTCCAAATCGCTCCAAATCATTGAGTTCTTTTTTATTCACACCCCCAACTATTGCTCCGCAAAGAATTGGTGCTTGAATAAATCGGGCAGTTTTCATCCGATAAATATCCATTACTTGTTCCTCGTCAGCTTCAGTCCCTTCTAGATCAATATCTAGCACTTGACCACCAACCATACCTTCTACGCTGAGGGCATCCAATAAAACATTGAGAATTTTTAACAATTTAGTATTACCAACTAATCGGCAAAAATGACTATCAGAAAGAATAAAACGAAATCCTTCCACCAACAAAGCATCGCCAGCAAGGATTCCCATAGCTCCCCCAAAAGCTTTATGCAAACTATATTTCCCACGACGATAATCATCATTGTCCATTTCTGGTAAATCATCATGAACCAAGGAAAAAGAATGAATCATTTCGATTCCACCCGCCAAAGAAAGGAGGTCTTCACGCTTAATACCATAAGCCTCACCGGTTGCCAGGCACAAAGATGCTCGGAGCTTTTTTCCTCCTCCAATAACTCCATACCGAAGAGCTTCCATTAATCGGGTTGGAGCCTCCGGGAAAAAAAGTCTTTGTTCCAAATGATTGTCTAAAAGAATGGCGTTTTCGTTGATATATTGTATGATATCCATTACTCTTTTTTATTAACCCCCAAAGATTTAAACTCGGTTTCAGAACTTCGAGCCAATTTCCCTAAAATACCATTGACGAATTTGCCCGAATCGTTGGTACTATATTTTTTAGCCAATTCTACTGCTTCGTTGATCGATACTCCAACCGATATATCAGATAAATAGAACATTTCAAAAACTGCCATCCTTAATAGGTTTCGATCAATAGTTGGCATCCTATATAAAGGCCATTCCAAACTATAAGCAGAAATGATACGTTCAATTTCAGGCAAGTTTTGTTCTACTCCCCGAACCAGTGAAAGGAAAAAGCTCCGATCATCATCCTTCCAATTCAAGGGTATTTTAAATACCGATAGGATTTCAGAAAGTGGCTTTTTCCTGAGATCCATTTGAAATAAAACCTGCAGAGCGGTTTCTCTCACTTTACGGCGCATAATTGACCTTCAGCTCCGGTGCCGATGATTCAAAAAATAAATTCTCAAAATTTTCATTCAGTCCAACGGATGAAAATTTTTGGACAAAAATATCAATTCGATCTACCTTTAGTCCGGTTTTTTTCTCAAAGTTATCTTTGAGGCTTTTTTGGACATCCCAAGCTACTTCTGGTACCCTCTTTTCTAAAGTAAAATTGAGATAAAGAGAAATATTTAAAGATTCTTTTTTGGTTTCGATCTTGATGCTTTCATCGGGTTGTTTTTCTAAAGAATCAATACCTGATACTTGAAGAACGATGTCCTCGATCAATTTCAATAAAACCCGATGAGAATATTCAATTTTTCCTTCTGACAAATGGATATCAACATACTTCAATATCGGCCCTCCTAAGCTCTCTCTAAGTATTCCCGAGTACGAGTATCTACTCGAATGACCTCCCCAATGTTCACAAACAAAGGGACTTGAACAACGATGCCGGTTTCAAGTGTAGCTGGTTTTGAACCACCCGAGGCAGTATCGCCTTTGATTCCTGGAGGAGCATCAACTACTTTTAATTCGACATAGGAGGGAAGATTTATAGTTACATGTTTATCTCCATACATCAAGATTTCAACCATCATATTTTCTACCAGAAAATCACTAGCTTCGCCAACCAAATCGTCAGGCAGCAGAACATCTTCGTAGGTTTCTTGATCGAGAAAATGGAAACCTCCATCATCTTTATACATATACTGAGCTTGTCTCCCTTCGAGGATGGCTCTAACGATTTTGTCTCCCGGTTTAAAAACTTTCTCGACGATAAAACCGCTATTTATATCTCGAAGTTTGGTTTTGGTCACCCAACTCCATTTTCCAAATTTTGCTGGTTGAAAAGCGGTAACAATATATAATGTACCATCAACATCGATACAGGTCCCAACTCGAAGATCAGTATTGGATATAATATCAGCCACTATAAAACCTCCCATGAATCAAAAAAAGTCTTAAATAGCCCTTTTCATCAATTTCTTAAATTTACCTTTACAAAATTACCGGAAGCCTATTTAAAATTCGACAGGATTCTTTTTCAACCACAACTATATTTTCCAGTCTTATCCCACCTTTCCCAGGGATATAAACTCCCGGTTCCACCGTTACAACCATGTTTTCTCGAAGAATAACTTCACTATTATTACTTAATCGAGGTGATTCATGAACTTGAATTCCAATTCCATGACCCAAACTGTGAGTAAAATATTGCTCAATTTTATGTTGATTGAGAAAATTACGAACTGTCCGTTCAACGTCAGCAGCACGCACACCATCCCGAATAAATTCCTGAGCCATTTGCTGTGCTTCCTTCAATAATTGGATGGTTTCCTCAAACCAGAGGTCCTCAACACAGCCGACAGGAACCGTGCGGGTAATGTCACCACAATACTTTTGATAACGAACTCCCCAATCGACTACCAACCAGCTTCCTGCTTCCATTCTCTCGTCGGTTGGTTGAGCATGAGGAAGAGCCGACCTTTCTCCGCTCGCCACTATAGTTGAAAAAGCAATTGAATCTCCGCCAGCTTTGATCATTTGATAATCCAATTCTAAAGCAAAATCTTTTTCTTTGATTCCAGGGCGAATCATTGGGCTCACTGCTTCCCAGGCTTTTTCAGAAAGGTGCAGCGCCCTTTCAATCAATTCAAGTTCTCTGGGTGATTTGATCATCCGCATTTCTTCTAACCAATTGGGAACCGGAACCAGTTCAAGGTTTTTTTCTTTTAAATTGAGATAACTTTGATAGCTGAGACTCGTCTCAAAATAAACCGTTTGAAAACCACTTGATGTGAGGATATCGGCAATTCTTTTATAGACATCGGTATTAAATTCGACGATTTCTGTGGAAGTTATAAACTCCTTCTTTGCCTGAGTTGTATAGCGGCCATCACAGAGAAAAACCGGAGGTCGGTCGGGAAATACTATCAAAAATCCACTTGATCCGGTAAAACCGGTCAGGTAAAAAATGTTGGATAGATCAGTCAACAAAAAAGGAATATCACGATTATTTTTCATATTCTCTTGGAGTTTTTTTATTCGATTGGTTTCCATATTTTTCCGATCCTTATCATTAAGCCAGACGTATCGCTTCTTCCTTTCCTTTCATGATGAGAGCATCCATAGCTAAGATATAACCAATCCAACCCAAACCACTAATTTGACCCCAACATACCGGTGCCGTTACTGAATGGTGACGAAATTCTTCCCTGGCATAGATGTTTGACTGGTGTACCTCAATTGATCGAATTTTTACAGCACTAAGAGCATCTCGAACAGCTATACTATAATGTGTTAACGCTCCCGGATTGATAATTATACCATCAATTTCTTTTCTTTTCTGGTGTATTTTATCAACGATCTCGCCTTCGTGGTTGGACTGAAAAAATTCTGTTTGTACCCCTCTTTTTTTAGCTTCTTCGGCAATTTTCATGATTAAAGTATCGTAACTCATTGAACCGTATAAGCTGGTTTCTCGCTCACCTAAAAGATTCAGATTTGGACCAAAAATAAAGAGCAATCTTTGATTCATGGTTCCACCTCAACTAACTGTGGCAAAATATCAAGAACAAGTCCCATTTCCACCGGAGTCGAGTACACTGGTTTGCCAATGGCTTTTAATAGGACCATCCTCAAGCTTCCACTCACATTTTTTTTATCTTTTAACAAGGATTGAATAAAGCTATCAGCTTTGACTGAATAAGGAAATGATGTAGGCAACCCACATCTCACCAGCAACTTTTGATGAATATTTACCAAATCAGTAGATATCATGCCCATTTTCTCAGCGACCATAGCTGCTCCTATCATCCCAACTGCTACAGCTTCACCATGACGAAGAGCTCCATACCCAAGGGTTTTTTCAAAAGCATGCCCTAAAGTATGGCCATAATTTAAGATACTCCTTACTCCACTTTCTTTTTCGTCCTCTTGAACGATTTCTCCCTTAAATTGAATCGATTGATAAATAACCTCTTCCAGAGTTTTTTGATCTTGTCCAAGAATCATCGATATATTCTTTCGAAAAAATTCAAAAAATTCTCCTCCCTTAAGCAAAGATGCTTTAATCACTTCACTCAAGCCTTCTCGGAATTCGCGGTCGGGTAAAGATTGTAAAAAATCAAGCCCAATAATAACTCCGTCGGGTTGATAAAAAGTACCGATTAAATTTTTTCCCTCTTCGACGTTTACTCCGGTTTTCCCACCAACCGAGCTATCAACCTGGGCTAAAAGACTAGTGGGAATTTGGAAATAAGGTATACCACGTAAATAGGTTGAGGCGACAAAACCGGTGATATCGGTAATCACTCCGCCGCCCAAAGCAATTAAAAATCCCTTTCTATCTAAACCCTGGTTTAATAACTCGTGGTAGATCTTCTCAACAGTATTCAGCTGTTTATACTCCTCACCGTCCGGTATGGTCACCATTGAAGGAATAAAATCCTTTTCTTTCAGTATCTTTATAATTTTTTGTGCATAGAGCGGCCCTACGGTAGAATTGGTTACTATGGTCACCTTTCGGGATGGAAATTGGACCTGATTCAACCAGTCAGATGTGGTAAAAAGTGACGGAAGGAGAATAACCGGGTAATGCTTAGTTTTGGTTTGTATAGAAAGGACGCGCACGTTCAATAATTTCTCCAATAATTCTTTCCAGCTTTTTTTGAGACGTATCAATTATAACATGAGCTTTTTCATACCAATCCACTCGACTCAAATAAAGCTCTTTGAGTTGATTTTTGGTAGGGTATTTTTGTAACAATGGGCGGATTGGATCCCCAGTTATCCTCAAAAAAAGTTCATCAAAATGAGCTTTTAAATAAACGGTAAAAAAACTTTGGCGAAGGATCTTCCAATTATCTTCACCAATGGGAAGCCCCCCACCAGTTGCTAACACAACCTTCTTTAACTCGGCCATTTCGGTTAAAACCGACTTCTCGCATTCTCGAAAATACACTTCGCCCTTTTGTGCAAAAATCTCTGGTATAGAGCAATTTTCCTTTTTCTGAATTAACCCATCGCTATCAAGAAAAGTCCACCCTAACTGGCGAGCTAATTTTTTACCAATGGTCGTCTTCCCTGATCCCATAAAACCAATAAGTGCAATATTCATTTATTAAGAACAAGAAGAACAGGATGAGCCCGGATTTTGTCCTTGATTTTGCATGATTTCCTGGATCTGTTGATCAATTTCATCCTGCAAGCTGTCATCAATCATATCGGCGTTGATAGAAATAGCTTTTTTTAAAGCGATAGGGTGACCAGCACCATCTAATCCGTTGAAGGTAATGATTGCCTGACCAAAGGGAATATTGTGGTTTATATAATAGTCTTGAGTCGATTGGTCAAAAATCTCGAGCTTCAGGGTTCGGGAGGCGTCTTTTTCTAGTTCCTCAGAACTCCCAAATGGAGGAAGATAAAGATAAACTGACAAGTTTTTTCTCAAGCTATCGATTGGCATTCCCTTGTTATCAGTATAAACAACTTCACAATCCTGAATTTCCGCTCCCACATTATTAATCGGAGAAAAGGAAAATTCAACAACCCGAGCAAAACTTGCTGTAATGGTTGTTACATATGATTCTGATGAAGTCAATCCCGTAGTTGTTGTGTCTAGTGAACCGCTAACTACTGGGCCTTCCAGTTTTATTGGAGTAATCTTAGGTTTTCCATTTTCATCAACCGTCACAGTAAACCACACACTACCTATCTGGCTGACTATGTCGGTATCTGTTGTTATTGAAGCTGCAGAATTTATGGTACCGCCTTCCGCGATGCTGATAATATCGGTTACCGAAACTACTCCTAAAATACCGTTGGTCGCT